>JALAHE010000115.1 GCA_022712075.1 Galactobacter sp. | reverse complement strand
GCAGCGAGTCGGGGGTGGCGGGGCGCGGCGGCCTGCGCCCCTTCGTCACGGTCGCGGCGTCGGGCACCCAATCGCCCAGGTACGGCTTGGTCTGCTCCAGGAGCTGATCCAGGCGGCGCTGCGGGACCGGGCCCTCGCCGCCGGGGAGCTCGAACACCCCGGCGATGCGCACGCCGCGCTCGAAGGGCGAGAGACCCAGCTTGGACTCCATGAGGTAGAAGGCGTGCTTGGGCGAGATGCCGCGACCCGAGAGTTCAACGGAGTAGCCGCGCGCGCCGATGATCGGCAGGGAGACGCCCACCGAGGAGAGCACCTTGTTGGTGGCTGCGCCGAGCGCCACGATCACCTGGTCGGCGCGTACCTCGCCGCCGGGGGTGTCGATGATCCAGCCGGCCGCCTCGCGGCGCATCTCCGTCACGGGGCGATTCTGATGCACCGTCACGCCGAGCTCGGTGACGCGGGCCAGGAGGCCCTGAAGCAGCCCGTCCGGGTCCACGAAACGGTCGAGCGTGGTCCGCGCGGCCTCGGCCACGTGGGCCCCGGCTGCCGGATCCAGGGCGTGGGCCTCTGCAGGCGTGAGGTAGTCGATCCCGCCCGTGAAGCCGAGCGGCACGAGTTCGTCGAAGAGCTGCCGGAACCAGCCGAGTCCTCCAGGCTGCAGGGCCAGCGCCAGGATGCCCGCCCGGCGCATCTCGAACTGCACACCGTCGTCCTCGAGCTCGTCGAAAAGGTCCATGGTGGCGCGGTTGAGGCCCAGGAGGGCCTTGACCCCGCGCTCGTAGACCTTGGGTCGGGCGGCGCGGCTGAAGTTCCACAGCCACTTCATCCACTGGGTGTCCGGCTGCGGGCGGAACACGAGGGCCCCGTCGCGGTCGAACATGTGGCGGATGCCCTGGCCCACGATGCCGGGTGAGGCCAAGGGGGTGGAGAGCGACGGCGTGACCCAGCCGGCGTTGACGGCGGAGGCCGAGTCGCCGACCGTTCCGGCCTCGAGCACCTCCACGTCGGCGCCGGCCGAGCGGAGGTCCCAGGCGATGTTCAGGCCGATGACGCCCGCGCCGATGATGGCGATCTTCATACTGCGTGTGTCCTTTGCTTGCGTTGCGGAGGGGACGAATTACTTGGAGATCTGCGTGTAGCGCGGGTCGTCGGCACCGTACTCGGTGAGCACCTTGGCAACGGTTCCGTGGGCCTGGATGTCCTTGATGTAGGAGTTGAGCGCCGCGGTGAGCTCGGTGTTGCCCTTGGTGTGCGGGAAGTTGATGTTGCCGCCGTCGGTGAGCGCCGCGTTGGCCGTGTCCGGTTCCAAGGTCTTGACCTGCAGGGAGTCCTCGCCGCGCACCTTGGCCTGGTAGCCGAGCTCCACGGCGGTGCCCATGACCGCGTCGATGCGGCCGGCCTTGAGGTCCTGGAAGGCGGCGTCGATGCTCTGGTACTGCTTGACGGCGTCCTTGCCCACGGCCACCCCGAGCGGCTCCACGTAAATGGAACCGGCAACGGTGCCCACGGTCTTGCCCTTGAGGGCCTCGATCGAGTCGAGCCCGTCGGTGGAGGCGATGCCGTTGAGGTTGCGCCACACGGGGTCGGTCTGGCCGATCGACTTGCCGCGCTCCGCGGTGGCGACCCAGCCGCCGGCGCCGGCGTCAGAACGGCCCTCCGTCACGGCGGCCACGGCGGCGGGCCCGCCGAGCTGCGTGATCTCGAGCGTGAGGCAGGCGCGCTTGGCGAACTCGGTGTAGAAGGCGCCGTCGATGCCGTCGGCGGTGGCCCCGTTGTCCTTGATGTCCACGTAGGGGAGGGCTCCCACGGCGGCCACGGTGAACTTGCCTTCGTTGATGGTGCCGAACTTCCACTCGGGCGTGCAGCCCTCGGCCACCGTGGTGGTGGATTGCGTGCAGGCGGTGAGGGAGAGGGCTGCGAGGGCGGCCGAGGCTGCGAGGGCCAGGGTGCGGGTGCTGCGGTTCATGCTGACTCCTTGAGGGTGGTGGGGGTGAGGTGACGGGAAGGGCAAGACGGTGCACGACGGCGGGTGGCCGGCCGGGCGGCCGGGTCCAGCCGGCGCTGGAGGGAGGAGGCGAGGGCCGTGAGCAGGAGCGAGACGGCCAGGTAGAAGGCGGCCGCCGCGATGAGCAGGGGCAGGACGTCGAAGCGGAGGGTTCCCTCGTCGTAGGCGATGCCGATCATTTCCTTGAGGCCGATGCTGAAGGCCAGCGCGGTGGCCTGGAAGACGATGACCGCGAAGCCCACGAGGGCCGGAAGGGCGTGGCGCAGCGCCTGCGGGAGCAGGATCAGGGCGAAGCCCCTGAGCGGGGGAAGGGCCAGCGCCGCGATGGCCTCGTGCTGGGCCTTGGGCACGGAGGCCAGGGCGGAGCGGAAGAGGTCCGCCGTGTAGGAGGCCGTCGTGAAGCCGAAGGCCACCGTGAGTGCCGCCATGTCGTTGAGGACCACGCCGACCTGGGGGAAGCCGAAGTAGACGAGATAGACCGTCACGAGGGCGGGGAAGCCACGGCCGATCTCGGTCAGGGCCGCCACGGGCCAGCGCAACCAGCGCGGACCGTTGAAGAGCGCAACGCCGGCAAGCAGGCCGAGCGGGAGACCCACCAGGAGGGCCAGTCCCAGTAGCCGGAGGCTAACGGCCAGGCCGGGCAGCAGCAGGGTGAGGTTCTCCATCATGCCGACACCGCCCAACGACGGCGCAGACGCGCCTCGGTGCCGCGGGCGGCCAGGGCCACCGGGATGCTCAGGGCCAGGTAGGCCAGGCCCAGGAGCAGGAAGGCGGTGAAGCCGTTGCTGCCGCGCTGCACCGCATCGTTCGTGATGAATGTGAGTTCCTGGACGCCGATGAGCGAGGCGAGCGCCGTGTCCTTGAGCAGGTGGATGAGGTAGGCGCCGGCGGCGCTGATGGACACGGGGAGGGCCTGGGGGAGGATGACCCGCGAGAAGCCGGGCCAGGCTGGCATCGAGGTGGCGGCGATCGCCTCGAACTGGGAACGCGGCACGGAATCCAGTCCTGACCGGTAGGCCTCGGCGAGGAAGGCCGAGCCCACGAGCGAGAAGGTCAGGATCGTGGCGGTGAGGGCCGTGAGCTTGGCCTGGCCGCGGCTGGTGCCGGAGCGCGCCGCGGAGCGCCGGCCGAGCGGCGGGACGCCGCGCAGCACGCTGACCCACGCGATGGCGAGCCAGCGCAGGGGAGCCCACGGGCTGCGGCGGGCCGCCGCCACGAGCGCGCCGAGCAGCGCCGCCAGGACGAAGGAGACGCTGGTTGCGGTGAGGGTGAATCCGAGCGCCCTGAGGATCAGTTCGGCACTCACAGTTCCTCCTCGAGGACGGCGGCGAGGAAGCGGCGTGTGCGCTCGTGCTGCGGGGAGGCGAAGAAGGTGGCCGGCTCGGCCGACTCCACGATGGTGCCGTCGGCGAAGAACACCACGCGGTCGGCGACCTGGCGGGCGAAGTTCATCTCGTGCGTGACCACGAGCATGGTCATGCCCTCCGCGGCGACGTCGCGCATGCCCCGCAGGACCTCCACGCGCAGCTCGGGGTCGATGGCGCTCGGGGGCTCGTCGAAGAGCATGATCTCGGGATCCAGGGCGAGCGCGCGGGCGATCGCGACGCGCTGCTGCTGGCCACCCGAGAGCTGGGACGGCTTATGGTCCGCGCGCTCGCCGAGGCCCACCTTGCTCAGGAGCTCGCGCGCGCGGGCCTCGGCCTGCTGGCGGGAGCGCCCTAGGGAGTGGATCTGGGGGAGGACCACGTTCTCCAGGGCG
>JALAHE010000114.1 GCA_022712075.1 Galactobacter sp. | reverse complement strand
CGCGGGACGCGCGCCACCACCGCAGCACCACCGACGCGGAGGCCCTCGCGTGAAGAAGATCCTGATCTGGCTCAAAAGCCACCTGCGCCTGCTCGTCTCGCTGACGGGTGTGGCGCTCATCCCCCTCATCTACGCGGGCGTGCTCATCGCCGCCAACTCCGACCCCACGGGGCGCCTGCACAACGTGCCGGCGCTCGTGGTCAACCTGGACACGACCGCCAAGACCTCCACGGGCGAGAGCATCGACCTGGGCCCTGACATCGTGAAGGAGCTGCAGGACTCCACGGAGGCCTCAAACCTCCAGTGGAGGGAGGCCTCCGAGGCAGACGCCAACGCGGCGCTGGCCGAGGGCAAGGCCCTGGCCGTTCTCACCGTTCCCAAGGGCTTCTCCGCCGCTGTGGCCTCCGCTGGCGACGACGACCCCCAGGCGGCGACCGCCACGGCGCTCCAGGTCCGCACGAACGACGCCTCCAACTACCTCATGGGCACCATCGCCAAGGCGGTGGGCAACGAGGTCACGAACTCCGTCCGCACCCAGGTCTCCGAGGAGTACCTCAAGAACGTCTACGTCGGCTTCACCGATCTGCACGGCAGCCTGGCCGACGCCGCCGACGGCGCCTCCCAGCTCAAGGACGGCTCGGCCGATGCCAAGGATGGAGCGGGCCAGCTCGTGGTGGGCCTGAAGAAGCTCGCCGACGGCACCGTGACCCTCGACGCCGGCGCCGTGAAGCTCGCTTCGGGCGCCTCCACCCTCTCCTCCGGCGCGTCCACCCTCGCCGACGGCCTGGGCCAGCTCAAGGACAAGACGGCCTCCCTGCCCTCGCAGGCCACGGCCCTCAACAATGGCGCGCGCCAGATCGCTGACGGCACGGCGGCCGTGGACGACGCCGCGGGCAAGCTCAAGACCGGCGCAGCCTCCGCCGCGACCGGCGCAGCCAAGCTCAGCGACGGCGCCACCGCCGTGAAGGAGGCGGCCGGCAAGCTCGCCAAGGGCTCCGCGGCCGTCGCCGCTGGCACCCAACAGCTCAGCGACACCGCCGCCGAGGTGGCAAAGCACGTGGGCTCCATCAGCGCCGGCACGCAGGAGACGCTCGGCGCGCTGGGCACCCTGCTGGAGGACACCACGGGCCTCAGCTCCGCCACCAAGGTGGACGTGGCTGGCACCGCCGCGGACGCGCAGAAGCAGCTCGAAGCCATCCTCAAGAACCCGGCCGTGCAGGCCGCCATCGCCGCGGACCCCGCGCTGCAGGCCAAATTCTCCGCCTTGCAGAAGGACCTCCCGGCCGTGGCCGCGGGCGCCGCCAAGACGCAGCAGGCCATCGCGGCCGCCGAGAAGTCGGCCGGGATCGTCAAGGACCAGCAGGGAACCAGCATCGACGACCTCATCGCTTCGGCGAAGAAGGTCGACGCCGCGGCCGGCGCCCTCAAGACCAAGGTGGGTCAGCTCAACGACGGCGCCCAGCAGGTCGCCGCGGGCAACGCACAGCTCGCGAAGTCCACGCCGGCGTTGGCGCAGGGCGCCAAGGATCTCGCGGACGGCAATCAGCAGCTGGCCGCCGGCACGGCCAAGCTGGCCGAGTCCACCCCGAAGCTCAAGGACGGCGCCGCCACCCTCGCCGAGGGCACCGGGGCGCTGGCCAAGGCCGTTCCGACCCTGACGGGCGCCATCTCCGACGCCGCGACGGGCGGAGCCAAGCTCGCCGCGGGCGCCTCCGAGCTCAACACGGGCGCGCACAGCCTCGCCGACGGCGCCGGCTCGCTCGTCACGGGCGCCGGCCAGGCCTCCTCCGGTTCGCAGGACCTCGAGTCCGGGCTCGTCAAGCTCAAGGACGGCTCCGCCGAGCTCAGCGACGGCCTCGCGGACGGTGTGGACGAGGTCCCGAACTACTCGGCCTCCGACCGCGACCATCTCTCCTCCGTCACGAGCGATCCCGTGCAGCTGGACAAGGCCAGCTCCAACTCGATGGCCAACTACGGCACGGGCCTGAGTCCCTACTTCCTCTCGCTGGCCCTGTGGATCGGCGGCATCGCGTTCTTCATGCTCATGGCGCCGCTGCCCGCCAAGCTCCTGGCCCGCCGCCTGCCCGCCCCGCTCACCGCTGCCCGCGCGCTCATCCCCTCCGGGATCATGGCCGTGGTCCAGGCCTCCATCGCGGTGGCCGTGGTGCTGTTCGGCCTGCGCCTCGACGTGGCCCACCCGTGGCAGCTTTACGGGCTCGCGGTCTTCGCCTCGCTGACCTTCGTATGGCTCAACCAGGGCCTCGTGGCGTTGCTGGGCGCGCCGGGCCGCTTCCTCTCGCTCATCATGGTGGTGCTGCAGGTGGGCACCTCGGGTGGCACCTACCCGTGGCAGACGCTGCCCGATCCCCTGCAGGGCGTGCACCCGCTGCTGCCCATGAGCTACACCGTGGCGAGCTTCCGCTCGCTTGTGGCCGGCGGCGAGCCGATCGGGCTCGGCTCGGCCTACGGGATCCTGGCGCTGTACCTGGCGATCGGCCTGCTCCTCCTCGTGGCCGCCGCCTTCCTGGCACCGCGCCGCGCGCGGGTCTACGACACCGCCACGCTGGCCCCCGGCCTGCCCGGCGGCGGGCGCAGCCAGGGCGAGTACTCCTTCGAGGACGCGCGCTTCGTGGGCACCGACGCCTCGGCGCACGACGACGCCCGCTCGCCTCGCGAGGCAAAGGTTCTGGTGGGTGCCGGCGCACCGGCCACGGCCTCCGCGCGGGCCGCCGCCACAGCGGCCAACGCTACCGGTGCTACGCCGAGCGACGAGGACGCGGCGACGAGCGGGCTCGACGAACTCATGGAGTCAGCCCGCGCGGAGACCGAGGATGTGACGACTCCCGAAAACGCAGCGGAGATCGACCGCGGGGGCCGACACGTAGCGTCGGCGATGTTGTCGGCCGAGGCTAACCCACCGCATCCGCACTCGATCCCTGCCGCGCCCGCCGAGGCCCCGCTCGGCAGCTCTTCAGGGGAGGACAGTCAGGGTCCCGACGCTTCGGCACCGGCCGACGCGCCTCACCAGGTCGGCGGAGCAGACGAGATGGCCCAGACTCCGCAGGCCGCTGCAGAGCAATCAACCGACGCCCCTCAGCCGGCCGATCTGCACGAGCGCTCCGACGGCGCCGAGCGCCCGGGCGAAGAGCCGGAGGGCACCGATGCTTCGCACACCGAGCGCGACGAGGACTGAGGACGAGGCGCGACGGACGGGCGAGGTGAGCGGGGGTGCCCGCCCGTCCGACGCCGCGGCGTCCTGCTGAGCCTCAGCGCCCCGGCGGTGAGGGGTTCCCAGGCGCTGGACGCGCCCGACCGAGCGTGTGGCGGAGGGCGGACTCAAGATCGGTAAAGCGAAACTCGTGTGCCCGCGCCCGCAAAGCGGCGTCGTCCACTCGCTGGCTCGCCAGCACCAATTCCCTGGCGCCGTCGGAACCGAAAATGATCTCCGGTCCCCACGCCGGTGTCGGAAACACTCCGGGGCGGTGGAGCACCGACGCCAGCGTGCGGGCGTAGTCGCGCTGGCGCACGGGGTGCGGAGCCACAGCATTGACGGGCCCCACGAGAGACTCGTCCCAAAGGGCCCTGTGGTAGACCTCCACGAGGTCGTCCGCAGAGATCCACGACTGCCACTGGGTTCCCGGGCCAAGTGGCCCAGCCAGCCCCAGGGTCCCCAACCGCCGAATCAGAGCCAGGCCACCGCCCGCGGCCGACTGCACGAGCCCCGTGCGAACGGTGACGACGCGCATCTGCCGACCCGCGTTGGCAGCGGCCGCTTCCCATTCCCGGACGATACCCGCTAAGAGCTCCCGGGGAGCGCTCGGCGAGGTGGCGTCCTCGGCAAGGAGCTCGTCGCCCCGATCAGCGCCGTAGAAACCGATAGCGGATGCACACGCGAACGTGCTGACGCCTGCGCGTTCCGCCGCTCTCGCCAGGGCACGGGTCGGTTCGACGCGACTCTCGCGCACGCGCCGCACGTGCTCGTGCGTGAAGCGCCCGGCGATGCCCTCCCCCGCCAGATGCACCACAGCCT
>JALAHE010000113.1 GCA_022712075.1 Galactobacter sp. | reverse complement strand
GCGGCCTCGGCGGCCTTGGCGTCGCCGCTCTCGATCGCCGCAAAGAGTTCCTCGTGTTCGCTCAGACCCTCGTCTTCGCGGCGCTCGTCGAAGGCGGCGGGGAGGACGTAGAGCGCACGGGTGGTCTCGTCGAGGGCGCGGGCGAGCGGGATGCGGATGCGGGCGTTCGGGGTGAGGTCGGCCAGCGTGCGGTGGAAGCGCAGTGCCGCGGCCACGCGCTCGTCCGGGCGGGTGGCCGCGCGTTGGGCCTGTAGGGCCTGGCGCAGCGCGTCCACGATGGCCTCCGCCGCGGCGTCGCGGCGGTGCACCACCGTGGCCACCTGGGCCGCCGCGACGGGCTCGAGCAGCTCGCGCAGCTCGACGACGTCGTGCAGGTCCGCCTGCGTCATGGCGCGCACGAGGTAGCCGCGTTTTGGCAGGACCTCGAAGAGTCCCTCGTGGGTTAGCCTCTGCAGCGCCTCGCGCACGGGCGTCTTGGAGACCTGAAACTCCTGCGCGAGGGCAGGTTCAATCACCACCGTGCCTGGTGCCAGGATTCCGGTGATCACGCGATCGCGCAGGGTGGCCGTTAAGCGTTCGGCCAAAGATGTAGCCATGTCTCATCCCCCCAAGGTGAGTATCACAATGCCCCTGCAAAAGAATACCTCCGGCTCGGGGCCTGCGCCAGGGAGTTCCGCGGGTGCCGATAGACTGGAGGGCGTGTCTTCTCACACCGTGTCTTCGACCGATCTCGCCCGCGTGCTGGCCAAGCCCACGCTGTATCGAGGCGTGGTCGCCATCCTGTTCGCACTCGTGGGCATCTTCTACGTCCAGGGGACCCCGGCGGTGGCGCTCTCGCTCTCGCTTGGTCTCTGGATGCTGCTCACCGCCCTCTTCATGTGGCCGGTGGCCCGTCTGGCCGGGCTGCCCTCCGCGATGCGCACCGGCGTGACCGGGGCAGTGCTCGCGTGGGCCGTGGCCGGCGTCGCCGCGCTCTTCCTGCGCGATCCCGCGGGGCTCGCCGTCATGGGCGCGTTTGGCCTGGGCCTCGGGGGCCTGTGCGAGCTGATCCCCGGGATCAAGCACCGCGTCATCGGCCGCCCCACGCGCGACATGATCATCTCCGGCGGCATCGGCGTCCTCGGCGCCATCATCCTCGTGTGGGTGGCCCTGGGCATGGGGAACAAGATCGACATTCACAGCATCTTCGGCACGCTTGCCATGATCGTTGCCCTGCTCGGCGCGCACCTCATCATCGCGGGCCTGGGCTACCGGCACGATGCACGCGAGGCCGAGGGCGCGGCCTAGACTAGAAGTTCCGTTCACATTCAAGGAAGGCCGACGAGAGTGGCTCAGCAGAACACGCCGCAGCGAGGCTGGCAGCAAAGCATCCGCCCCGCCCTCATCATTTCGCTCATCATGGGCGTGGTGGCTGGGGTGGTGGTCAGCGTGGCCTCCGTGGGTGGCACCCGCAACGGCCTGAACCTGCAGCTGGGCGGCATCGCGTTCCTCATCGCCTTTGTGGTGGGCCTGCTCGTGATCTCGCTGCTCATGATGGTCGTCAAGGAGAACCCGAGCGAGCTCGGCCGCGGCTCCGGTGTGCAGCGCTCCTCCGAGCGCAGCGACGAGGACCTGGAGCGCCTCGAGGCTGCCGAGCGCGGCGAGGGCCAGCCCGAGCCGGCCGCGAACCCCGCGAAGGACGCCGCCGAGGCGTCCGACGACGCCTCCGAGGCGCAGGACGCCGCCGCCCCGGCCCAGGCGCAGGCCGCTGAGGCCCAGGGCGAGGAGCAAGCCAAGGCCTGACGCCCGGATCCCGGCCCCCGCGGTCGGCGGTCCCCACCGAACGCGCAGCGAGAGGCTCACCCCACCAGGGGTGAGCCTCTCGCTTTGCCGTGCCCGCGTCGTCGGGCAGGGAAGGTGGTGGCGGGCCTTAGCTCTCCGTGCCTTCGCCCCACGTCTCGAGGAAGTCCTCGGGGGAGAGGGAGGCAAGGTCCTCGCGGACCATGGCGAGCACCGTCTCGTCGCTCTCGTAGTTGCCGGCGTCGATGCGGCGCACCTCGGCGCCGTCGTCCAGGCGGCGCACGACCACGGCCACGCCCGTGAAGGCGCTCGAATCGTCGCCGAAGGCGCGCGAGGCGACCTCGGCCACGAAGCGGCCGGCCTTGGCGATGGCGTTCTCGTGTTCGGGGGCCTCCAGCTCGGCCTTGTACACCGAGTCCGCGGTGACCGGGGTGGGGGTCTCGCTCATGTTTCGCTCCTCCTCGTGCGGCCCCGCCTCGGGGCCCGTGCGCCCACTGTAGCGCCGCGGCGGCGAATAGCAGACGACCCCGGTTCTGGCTAGTCCCAAGCTCACTTTTTTGCTGTCGCTAAGACAGTAAAAAGGGGGGTACCGTGAGGGTCATGACTCGTACATACGTGGTGACCGGAGCCGGATCCGGAATTGGCCAGGCGACCGCTGCTCTGCTTTCCGAGCGCGGCTTCAAGGTGGTGGGTGTCGACCTCAAGGGCGCCGACATCACCGCCGATCTCTCCAACCATGAGGGCCGCCTCAAGGCCGTCGAGGACGTCCTCGCCGCAACCGACGGCCAGGTCGACGCCATCGTCGCGTGCGCCGGCGTTTCCGCCCCCAAGGCCTTCACCGTCTCGGTGAACTACTTCGGCGTGACCGAGTTCGTGGACGCCCTGGTCCCGACCCTGGCCAAGTCCGACGCCCCGCGCGTCGCCGTGGTCTCCTCCATGGCCTCGCTCCAGCCCAACTCCCCCGAGCTGGTCGAGGCCTGCCTCGCGGGCGACGAGGCCAAGGCGCTGGAGATCGGCCGCGCCCTCGAGGAGCAGGGCCCGGCCATGGGTTACCTGAATTACCCCTCCTCCAAGCGCGCCGTCTCCCGCTGGATCCGCAAGGTCGGCATCACCGAGCGCTACGCCGGCAACGGCATCCCGCTCAACGCCGTGGCCCCCGGCACGGTCATCACCAACATGACCAAGGACCTGCTCTCCACGCAGGAGGGTCGCGGCATGGTGGACGCCAACGTCCCCATGCCGCTGAACTACCACTCCGACGCCGTGGTCATCGCGCGCCTCCTGGCCTGGCTGTCCTCCGAGGAGAACACCCACGTCACGGGCCAGACCATCTACATCGACGGCGGCGCCGACTCGACGCTGCGCGGCGACGACATCTGGACGGGCCTGAACTTCGGCGCCTGATTCCTGAACAGGAAAGTGCCCCGCCGGTGCGGGAGGGGCACGACGGCGGGCGGTCACCTTGCGGTGGCCGCCCGCCGTGGCGTTTGAGGACAGGGGTGGCACCGCGCGTGCCGCTCGTGCCGCTCGCTCCGGTGGCGCCTGGGGCGTTGGCCGTTTCCGCTGAGGCGGCCAAGGTGAGGCCCGCACCCTCGGCGAGCGGGCGTCGTCGGGCCTGCGCCCGGCCCTCTAATCCAGCTGGCGCTTGCCGGCTGCGAACCAGCCGAGCACGGCCGTGAGGGCCGCGATGGCGCAGAGCACCCAGAGCACGGGGGTCCAGCTGCCGGTGGCGTCGTGCAGGGCACCGAGGGTTGCAGGCACCACGGCGGCTGCCAGGTAACCCACCGATTGGCCCATGCCGGAGACTGCTGCCGCGCTCTGGTGGCTGCGCGTGCGTGCGCCGAAGAGCGAGAGTGCGGCGACGATGTTGTTGCCGGCTGCGAAGCCGAAGCAGACGCTCCAGAGCAGTGAGGCCTGCGGCGCGGCGAGCATGCCGACGAAGGCAACAACGATGAGCGGCTGCGGGAGCATCGTGACCCAGCGGGCATCGATGCGGCGCAGGAGGGCGCCGGTGAGCAGGTTGCCGCCGATGCTTGAGAGCTGCAGGACGGCCATGTGCAGCCCCGCAGTGACTGGGTCGACGCCGGCGCCGCGCTCGATCGATGGCCACCACGTGAGCATCGAATAGAAGAGCGTCGATTGGACGCCCATGAAGGCCGTGACCTGCCAGGCGATCGCGCTGCGCCACACCGGGGTGCGGCGCCGGGGAGGCTGTGCCGCGTCGGCGGGGACGGCGGCGAGCTGCACGGCGGCGCCGCCGTGTGCGGAACCCGGCGCCGTGGCGTCGGGCGATGTGGCGTCCCTGAGGGCGGGGCGGCCGGCCAGTTGGGCGCGCAGGACGGGGAGCATCACTGCGAGGCCGATGAGCGCGAGGGCAAGCGTGGTGCCGATCGCGGCCCGCCAGCCCCAGCCCGGCAGGCCCGCGAGGGGCACCGCGAGGCCGGAGGCAGTGGCAGCGAAGGTGGACTGCACCGCGTTGTAGACGCCCGTCATGGGGCCGATGCGCGTGGGGAAGTCGCGCTTGAGCAGGCTCGGGAGCAGCACGTTGATCGCGGCCACCGAGGTGCCGATGCCGGCCGTGCCGATCCAGAGGCCCGGCACCCAGGGGAGGGAGCGGACCACAATCGCGAGGCTCAGGAGCAGGAGTGCCGCGACGAGCGTGGCCTCCAGACCCCAGCGCCGCGCGAACCGCGGGACCAGCGGGGAGAAGGCGGCGAAGCACAGTAGGGGGAGGGAGATGAGCACCGACGCCGTGGCCGAGCTCAGGGCCAGCTCCTGCGAGATGCTGCCAAGCAGTGGACTGACCACCGTGATGGGCGCGCGCATGTTCGCGGCCAGGAGCAGGATGCCGGCCAGCAACAGCGCGGGGCGGACGAGGCGCTCGCCCGGCTCTCGAAGGGCCGGGGGCAGGGTGCCGGTGACCTGGGTGGCCTGGGTGGCCTGGGTGGCCTGGCTGGCGGGGGTCATGCTGTGCCTTCCGGGAGCTGATGGGGGGCGCCGTGGCGGGGCGCGTCGAG
>JALAHE010000112.1 GCA_022712075.1 Galactobacter sp. | reverse complement strand
GGGTGGGCCGGCTTCGACGCCCGCACCTGGGCAGGGCAAATCATGCCGCTGTTCTTCCTCTTGGCCGGCTTCTCCGCCGCCGCCTCCGGCCGCGGGAAGGCCGGTTCCAAGCACGACGGCGCGGGCCGCCTGGGCGCGCGGTTGCTGCGGCTTGTGCCCGCCGTGACCGCCGGTGCGCTCGCGGTGACGCTGGGCCTCGCTCTCCTCGCCTCCGCTGGCCTCGACCCGGCGCTTCTGGCCGAGGCCGGGTTCCGCAGCGCCCAACCGCTCTGGTTCCTGTCCGTCTTTGCTCTCTGCACTGCGCTCGCGCCGGTGGCCCTGCGACTGCACGAGGTGGCCCCTCGCGCCACCCTCGCGACCCTCGCCGCCGCGGCCCTGGCCGTGGACGTGGTCCGCGCCGCAAGCGGCAACGACGCCGTGGGCCTGGCCAACATGGTGTTCGTGTGGCTGGCCCTTCAGCAGGGCGGCTTCCTGCTCCACTCCCCCGCGCTCACGGGTCTGCGCCCCGCCCGCCTGCTCGCGCTGGCCGCCGCCTGCGCCTCGGTGCTCGCCCTCCTCGTCTGGGCCGGGGTGTATCCCAGCAACTTCATCGAGGCCATGACCCCGCCGACGACGTCCCTACTCCTCCTGGGCGCCGCGCAGCTCTTCCTCTTCCAGGCCGTGCGCCCGGTGCTCAACGCCGCCGCGTGGCCCGCGGGGCTCTCCCGCGCCGTGACCGCGATCAATGCGCACGCCATGACGATCTACTCCTGGCACCTGCCCCTCGCCGTCGCGCTGGCCGGACTGTCCATTGCCGTGTTTGGCCCGTTCCTCCCAGAACCCACCTCCGGCGCGTGGTGGGCCACGCGACCGCTCTGGATCGCGGTCGTGGGCCTGTGTCTCTGGTGGCTGGCCCGGCGCGGCGGTGGCATCGAACGCGCTGGCGGCCGGATGCCGGCCACCCACCCGGCCGCACCGGCGCTCCCCACCCGGCCGACCGCCGTCGGGCGCTGGATCCCGGCCGTGTTCGGCACGGTCTGCGCCGCGGCCGGTCCCCTCCTCATCCTGGTGCTCGGCGGCACGGGACCCGCGTGGGTGCTCGGTTCGGCGCTCCTGTGCGCCGCCGTCGCAGCGGCGAGGCGCGCCGCCCGCCCGGCCGTTCTGGCCCACGCCTCCTAGGATGGGGGCATGGCCCTGGACCCCTCACCGCAGCGCGATCTGCGCGGCACCCTCTCCGGCATGGAGTACCTGCAGCGCATGATCGACGGCGAGATCAGCGAATCCCCCTTCAACGAGCACCTCGGGATCCGGGTGACGCACGCCGAGCCCGGCACCGTCATGCTCGAGTGCACCGTCCGCCCCGAGCACCTGAACAAGATTGGCTCGGGCCACGGCGGCTTCGTCTCCTCGCTCCTTGACAACGCCTGCGGCCTCGCGGTGGACACGCTCACCGAGGCGGGCAAGGTCTGGACCACCATGGATCTGCATGTGCGCTTCCTGAAGGCCGTGACGCTCGAGGCCGGCACGCTGCGCATCGTGGGCCACGCCGACCACGTCGGCGGGCACACCTCCGTCTCCCACGCCGAGGTGGTCCGCGCCGATGGCGCGGTCCTGGCCTCGGCGACGTCGAGCCTCTATGCGCTCGACGTCGCACGGCTGGCCGCCGCCTCGGCGGCGGCTCCCAACGCGGCCGAGGCAGGCGACGCCGCGTGACCGGCGTCGTGGTGGATGCCGCCCCCGCGTGGGGCGTGTGGACGCTCTTTGCCCTGGCCGCCGTCGTGGCCGTGGCGGATTGGTACCTGAGCACCAAGCCCACGACGTGGCTGCGCTGGATGAGCAAGGGCCTCGTCCCGGCCCTGCTGGTCGTGGCCGTTGCGCTGTATTCCGTCTCCGGCAACAAGCCCTCTTGGGCCGCCGTGGCCGCGACCGGCGCGCTGGCGTTGTGTCTGCTCGGCGACCTGCTGTTGCTAGATGACAAGCGCTACGTCTCCGGCGGGGTGGCGTTTGCCGCCGCGCACGTGCTCTTCATCGGGGCCCTACTGCTCGACGCCTACGACGAGGGCTGGCCGGCTGGGGTAGGCGTGTTCATTGCCTTGGGCGTCGTGGCCGTGGGCACCGTGACGTGGGCCCGCCGCGTGGTGGCCGCGACGTCCGAACCCGGCCTGAAGGTCATGACCGGCGCCTACCTGGCGCTGCTGAGCCTCGTGATCGTGGTGGCGGGGATCGACTCCGGGGCGCCCGGCGGCTGGCTGGCCCTCGTCGGCGCCGTGAGCTTCTACGTCTCCGACCTCCTGCTCACCTCGCGCCGCGCCCGCGCGCTTGACCCGATCACGGCCGGCGACGGACCGTGGGTCATGGTCACCTACCACCTGGCGCTGTTCTGCCTCGCCGGGTGGGCGTTGATGGCCTGAGCGCCAGGCTGACCGCGCCTCCGCGCTACTCGGTCCATGGCAGTGGCGGCGCGGGGGCCTGTCCGGACTCCCAGACAAACCCGTTAACCCCAGCGGCCTGCAGGGCCTTGAGCACCGTCCCACGGACGTTGATCCGGTCTGAGGGATGCCCGATCACTTCGCTGCACACCGGTCCCCGACCATCCATGTCGGGGACCAGCACTCGATAGCGATCCGTAGTCTCCCCACCCCGCAGCCGCAGAGGGAGCACGAAAGCCCGCACTCCTTGAGCCTCGGCTTGCAGGACAGCCGCTAGTTCTGCGGACATGACGAGGTAGCGAAGGCCGCCCGTCCAAAGCATGTCGGCGGCGTGCCTGCCGCGACAGCTCGGACTTTGTTGAAGCCACACGTCAAACGGCAGATCGAAAACCTTCCCGCGGGCGATTGCGTCGACGACGTCGGTTCCATCGGGCAGCATCCAAGGTCCCGGATGCGGTTTCTCGCGGGCCTCGATCTGCACCCACAGTTGATCGCGCCCAGAGGGCGCCGCCAACCGATACCACTCGTATTCGCTGATCGGAGGCCGAGACACAGTGAATCCTTTCGAGTTGGCGAGCTCCCACGCTGTCGTCGGCCAGGCCTGCGGGCTCCCCGACACTTGAGCAGATTCTAACCGCAGCACTCTTCGCACCTGGGATACCCCGCATCTCGCGGAGGCTGGATGGCAAGCGCCCACTAGACTCATCCCCGTGAGCACCTCCCTTCCTCCCCGCGTCTCGGACACCTTCGACCCCACCCGCTGGCGCGTGGTGCAGGGCTTCGACTTCGAGGACATCACCTACCACCGGCAGGTCGAGCGCAACGAGGCGGGCGAGATCGTCCGCGACCTGCCCACGGTCCGCATCGCCTTCGACCGCCCCGAGGTGCGCAACGCCTTCCGCCCCGGCACGGTGGATGAGCTCTACCGCACGCTCGACCACGCGCGCATGACCCCGGACGTGGGCTGCGTGCTCCTGACCGGCAACGGCCCCTCCCCCAAGGACGGCGGCTACGCCTTCTGCTCCGGCGGCGACCAGCGCATCCGCGGCCGCGACGGCTACCGCTACGCGGAGGGCGAGACCTCCGAGACCATCGATCCGGCTCGCGCCGGCCGCCTGCACATCCTCGAGGTGCAGCGCCTCATGCGCACCATGCCCAAGGTCGTCATCGCCGTGGTGAACGGCTGGGCCGCGGGCGGCGGGCACTCCCTGCACGTCGTCTCCGATCTCACGATCGCCTCCAAGCAGCACGGCAAGTTCAAGCAGACCGACGCCACGGTTGGCTCCTTCGACGCGGGCTACGGCTCCGCGCTGCTGGCCCGCCAGGTGGGACAGAAGTTTGCCCGCGAGATCTTCTTCCTGGCCCGCGAGTACTCCGCCGAGGACATGGTCCGCATGGGCGCCGTCAACGAGGCGGTGGATCACGAGCGCCTCGAGGAGGTGGCCCTCGAGTACGCCGCCGACATCGCCAAGCAGTCCCCGCAGGCCATGCGCATGCTCAAGTTCGCCTTCAACCTGGCCGACGACGGCCTGGCCGGCCAGCAGGTCTTCGCCGGCGAGGCAACGCGCCTGGCCTACATGACCGACGAGGCCGTGGAGGGCCGCGACGCCTTCCTCCAGAAGCGCGACGCGGACTGGTCCTCCTTCCCGCACTACTTCTAGGGGACGACGCGGGCATGCGGAGCGTCATCACCCTGCCCGACGACGGCGCGCGCACCTTTGGTGCGCACGTCGCCGGCCTGCTCGGCGCCCTGGGCGCGGCGCAGCGCGGCACGGGACCGGCCGTGGAGGTCCTTGAGGGCCCCGCGGCCGGGGAGTTTGTGCAGACCTTCCCGCACGACGCCCCGACGGGCACGGCAGCGGTGATCCGCACCTCGGGCTCCACGGGCATGCCGAAGCGCACGGCCCTCCCGGCGGCCTCGCTCGCCGCCTCCGCCGCCGCGACCCGCGAGCGCCTGGACGGCGACGGCCACTGGCTCCTCGCCCTGCCCCTGCACTACGTCGCCGGCCTCGCGGTGCTCTCCCGCGCACTGCTCGGCGACACGCGGGTCGCCACGTTGGACCTCCGCGAGCGCTTCACCCCGGAGACCTTCGTAGCCGCCACCCGCCTGCTCGAGGACCAGGCGGCCTTGGACGCCGACCTCCTCGACGAGGCACCCCGCCCGCTCTACACCTCGCTGGTTCCCACCCAGCTCACGCGCCTCCTCGAGGACGAGGCCGGCACGGAGGCCCTGCGCTCGTACGCCGCCGTGCTCGTCGGCGGCGGCCGCACCCCCGACGCGACCCGCGCCCGCGCGCGAGAGGCGGGGATCGCCGTCGTGCTCACCTATGGTTCCGCCGAAACCTGCGGCGGCTGCGTCTACGACGGCGTCCCTCTGCCCGGCGTCACGGCCGAGGCCGTGGGCGGGCGGCTGCGCCTCGGCGGCGCTATGGTCGCCGGCCCGTACCTCGGTGACGAGGAGCGCACCGCCGAGCATTTCTCCGAGGAGAACGGCACGCGCTTCTACCTCACCGACGACCTCGGCGAGGTGACGGACGGCGTCCTGTCCGTCAGCGGCCGCGTCGACGACGTCATCAACACGGGCGGCGTGAAGGTCTCCGCCCAGGCGGTCCAGCGCGTCGTCGAGGCCCTGCCCGGAGTGCGCGGCGTGCTCGTCATCGGCGTCCCCGATCCCGAGTGGGGCCAACGCGTCGGCCTCGTGCTGGAGGAGGCGCCGGGCACCGGCGCGCCAGTGCCCGACGACGCAACGGTCGCCTCGGCTGTCCGCGCCGCCCTGGGTGCCCCTGCCGTACCGCGCCTCGTGTGGCGCCCGGCCTCCCTGCCGCGGCTCGGCAACGGCAAGCCGGATCGCCGCGCGAGCGTCGCCGCGCTCGAGGCGCTGGGCCGCGAGGCCTGACACGCGCTCCTGAGACGCGGCCCACGCGATTTCACTCGCGCCCGCTTCGGCGCGAGAATGAAGGGTCAGCTTTCCCTGTCTAGGAAGGATCCGCACCCGTGGCCACCCCAGCCCAGTGGATCGCCGGTGCGCGCCTGCGCACCCTCCCCATGGCCGTCGCGCCCGTCGCCGTCGGCGCGGCCGCCGCATTCGGCGCCTCCGGCCAGCTGCACTGGGTCCGCGCGATCCTGGCGTTGCTCGTCTCGCTGCTGCTGCAGATCGGCGTGAACTACGCCAACGACTACTCGGACGGCATCCGCGGCACCGACGACGAGCGCGTGGGCCCGCTGCGCCTGACCGGCTCGCGCCTGGCCAAGCCCAGCCACGTGAAGGCCGCGTCCTTCCTGTGTTTCGGCGTCGCCGCGCTGGCCGGCCTCGGCCTCGTGTTGCTCTCCGGCTCCTGGCCGCTGCTCCTCGTGGGCGTCTGCGCCGTGTTTGCGGCGTGGGGCTACACGGGCGGCAAGCACCCCTACGGCTACCTGGGCCTCGGCGAGGTCTTCGTCTTCCTGTTCTTCGGGCTGGTCGCCACGCTCGGCACCACGGTCACGCAGATCAACACCTTCACGGCCTCGGCCTGGCTCGGCGCGGTCTCCGTTGGCCTGCTCGCCATGGCCCTGCTCATGGCCAACAACATCCGCGACATCCCCACGGACCGCGAGGTCGGCAAGAACACCCTGGCCGTGCGCCTCGGCGATCGCCCCGCGCGCCTGTCCTACGGCGTCATGGTGGTCGTGGCCGGGCTTCTCCCGGCTGTGCTCGCGGCGAGCAACGTCTGGATGCTACTCCCGGTGCTCGTCTCCGTGGCCGGCCTCGTGCCGGCCCGCACCGTGCTGCGCGCGAACTCCCCCAAGGAGCTCATCCCGGTCCTGAAGACCACCGGCATCCTGGCGATCGTCTTCGCGGTGCTCTTCGCCGCGGCGGAGGTACTGGGCCGCCTGGCCTGATCCCGCCCAGCGCAAGCAAAAGCGCCCGACGCCACCACACGGCGTCGGGCGCTTTGCTGTTGTCCTGAGGTCCCGCCCCGTCCCCAGCCGCCGCCTCAAGCGGTTTGCTGGACCGAGAACGGTTTGCTGACCGTTCTCGGTCCAGCAAACCGTTGGGGAGGATCAGGCCTCGTCGTCGGCGACGTTGCGCGTGCGGGCGTCGGCCCCCAGGCCGGCCTGCGCGCGGAGCGTGTCCTGGAAGTTGTCCTCGACGCTCGCGTCCAGCTCGGCCTGCGTGGCCTTGTGCTCCTTGGCAGCCTTACGCGCCTCGACGGCGTTGCCGAACTCGGCCGCGGCGGCGCGGCGCTGGCGGTCGAGCAGCAGGTAGCCCACGGCAAAGGCGACCACGGCGCCGACCACGGCGGAAAGGATCGCGCCGATCATGCCCCAGCGGTTCCAGCCGAAGAGGAAGTAGACCAGGCACGCGGCGGCCACGAAGACCACGGTGCGCAGAACGAAGTAGAGGAAAACCTTCACCCATCCAGTCTAGGCGGGCTCAGACGCGCCAGCGGACCGGCGGTGGGCTGGCACACAGGCGCAGTCCCTAGACTGGTGGGCATGAGATGGCTCTTGACGGGTGTGGTCGTCGCCGCGGCGATCATCCTCTACGCCCTGTTTCACGCGATCATGACCCCGTCGCGTTCGGTTCGCGCGCTCCCGAAGGGCGTGTGGATCCTCGCGATCCTGCTGCTTCCGGTGGTCGGCGCCGGCCTGTGGTTCTGGCTCGGCGCTCCGCGCCGCGCGCCCGGCGGCCCCACGCGGCCCGTCCAGCGAGGCCTGGGGCCCGACGACGATCCCGAGTTCCTGCGCCGCATCGAGACCCAGCGCCGCCAGAAGGCGCGCGAGGACAAGCTCAACGCCAAGGAATCCGAGCTCAAGGCCCGCGAGGAGCGCCTCCAGAAGGAGGCGGAGTCCAAGCCCGAGCAGGAAGGCGAGGGCGAGGACCCCACGCCCAGCGATTCAACCGAAAACGGCACGACGCCGGGCGGTGCGCCCCAGCAGTAGCCTGACCACCCGCTTCACGTACGAAGGGCCTGGTGGCCTCCCCATTGGGGAGGCCACCAGGCCCTTTCACGTTCGACTTGCATGGTCCGGCGGGCGGGACGGGAGGGACGGCGAGCCGGACGCCGGTCAGCTCCGGGTCTCAGCGTCCACTTCCGGCTCATCCCAGGCCTCCTGGGCCAACCTAGCCTCCTCGCGGCGGTGTGCCCGGCGCATCTCGGTCAGGTCCCAGGGATAGGTCACGAGGGCCGAAAGTACGCTCGACATCATCAACAGCACGGCACTGGCTTCAATCCACGCCGGGAAGACGTCCGTGATCGCCTCAACGATGACGCCGACCCAGCCAACGGACAGGCCTCCAACAAAGCCGATACAGAGCACCCACCTGGTCCGACGCCACTTGAATGCCTCGAAGAACCACGCTTGAGAGCGCCGGGTCTCGCGTTGCTCGGCGTACAGGCGCGCGAGGTGCTCGTCCGAGCGCCACTTACTCCGGTTCACGCCTGTTCCTTCCGCACACCGCCCACTATGACCCCAGACTAGGGGTCGCCTCGTCCGCGGGGCGAGCTGGGGCACCCAACGGGACGGCTCGCCGTCGGGCATTGCTGGCCTGAACCAACAAAGCGGCCCCGCCCCGCGAAACGAGGGACGGGGCCGCTGGGTGCGGTGCGCGATCAGACGCCGGCGTAGGAGTGGTAGCCGGGGAAGATGATGTTCACGGCCGTGAAGTTGAAGACCACGCAGGCGTAGCCGACGATGCTCAGCCACGCCGAGCGGTTGCCCGTCCAGCCGCGCGTGGCGCGGGCGTGCAGGTAGCCGGCGTAGAGGACCCAGATGATGAAGGACCAGACTTCCTTCACATCCCAACCCCAGTAGCGGCCCCACGCGGCCTCGGCCCAGACGGCGCCGAGGATCACGGTGATGGTCCACAGCACGAACGCCAGGGCGTTGATGCGGTAGGCGGCGTTCTCCAGCGAGGTGGCGGAGGGCACGAGGCGCATCCACGGCAGCTTGTCCTCGCCGCCGGCGGCCAGGACCTTCTGGCGACGGCTCTGGATGAGCTGCAGCACGGCCATGGCGAACGTCAGAGTGAAGAGCGCCGAGGCGATCACGGCGAGGGACACGTGGATGATGAGCCACGGCGACTGCAGGGCCGGCTGCAAGGGCTGCACCGGGGCGTAGAAGCCCATGGTCGCGGCGCACATCATGACCACCACGAGGCCGGCCACAAAGACGCCCATGAATCGGATGTCCTTGAAGATCAGCGCGATGAGGAAGACAGCGGCAACGATGAACGCGCCGGTGGTCAAGAACTCGTACATGTTGCCCCACGGCACGCGGCCGGCGGCGATGGAGCGAGTGATGACAGCGCCCAGGTGCACGGCCGCGGCGAGGATCATGATGGCGATCGCCACGCGGGCGCCGCCGCGGCGCGGGGCGCTGCGGTCGTAGGCCATGGTATCGTCCACCAGCTGGCCATCCACCTCGGCGTTCTCGTGGCGGGTGCGCACGGCACCGGCGCCCACTCCGATGAGCTGCTTTGATTCCTCGGCCTTCAGGGAGGCCTCGAGCTCACGCACGGTGTTCGAGGAGCGCACGAGGTCCAGCGCCCACAGAATCAGGGCGACGGCGTACGCCATGGCAGCCAGGAGCATGAAGAGCTGCGACGTGTTGCCCAGCTCGAGGTTGACCTCTTTGGCGCCGATCGCGGGGAGAATTCCCATGTTTCCTCAGCTTCAATCGCGCAGCGTGCGCTGCGTGGTGGTGATGGTCGAGGTGACCTCGACCTGGGTGATCCCGGGGAACTCCTTCTTCAGGAGGTCCCGCAGGGCCTTGGCCTCCGCGGCGAGCCGCGGGTCCTCGCCACGGGCGAGCAGGCCGTACTCAAGCATACGCCCGCCACCTTCGGTTCCCGACGCGTTGTCGGCAAGCTTGAACCACACGCGGCGGCGCGGCACAAAGAGGGAGATCGCGAGGCCAAGCACGGCAAGCACCGCAAACGTGCCGACCCAGGCCTTGCCCGGATCGCGATGGATCTCGATGCCGATGTAGCGCTTGAGGCCATCGAAGGAGATGGTGCCCTTGCCGTCGGGCAGCTCGTAGCTGTGCGTCTGCTCGGTGTCGCCGAGCACGATGCCGCCCACGTCCAGCTTGCGGTTGTTGAGCTCCTTGAGCTTCTTGGTGTCAAGGACGTACACGTTCTGCGGCGTGCCATCGTCCAGGCCCAGGTCGCCATAGTAGGAGTTCAGCTGGAGCGTGGGGTTGTTCGCGTCCGGGTCCCCCGAGTAGGCGGCACCGTCAGCATTGACCAGCGTGGTCGGCAGCAGGAAGCCCTGGAAGGCCAGCTGCTCGCCGTCTGAGGTGTCCGGCACCTTGAGCACCATGAGCGACATGTAGGTGCCGTCCTGCGGCACGGCCACGACGGGGCCCTGGTAGGCCACCTTGCCCTTGGAATCCTTGACCGTGATCACCGGCGCGTAGCCGTTGCCCACCAAATAGACATCGGCGCCGTCCACGCGCAGGGGGTGGTTGACCTTGATGGTCTCGTCGCGCGACTCGGCGTTCGGGCCGTCCTTGACGGTCACCTCGGCCGTGTAATCCACCGGCGTGCCGTACTTGCCGTCGGTGCGCTCCTGGCGGTTGAACTCGATGCTGAACTTGTTCAGCTGCACCGAGAAGGGCGCGAGGGTCTCGGCGTTGAAGCGGTTGCCGGGGCTGAACTGGTCGTAGGAGACGAGGGTGTTCGTGAAGCCCTCCCCCTCCACGAGGATGCGCTGGCCGGAGTAGCCGAACATGCCGCCCACGGCGACCGAGATCAGCACGCCCACGAGCGAGTAGTGGAAGAGCAGATTGCCCCACTCGCGGCTGTAGCCGCGCTCGGCGCCGACGGAGGCGCCCACCTTGCCCTGCGCCTCACGCGTCTGCACGCGGTAGCGGCGGGACTTGAGCACCTTGCCCAGGCGCTTGATGACCTCCTCGTCGGAGGGCGCGTCCTCGGGCAGGGCGAGGGCGCCGGACTCCGGGAGGCGGTTGAAGCGGGCGGGCGTGCGTGCCGGCGGGCGCTTGCTGGCCTGCCAGTGCTGCTTGGTACGGGGCATGACGCAGCCCACGAGCGAGATGAAGAGCAGCAGGTAGATCGCGGAGAACCAGGCCGACGTGAACACGTCGAAGAACTGCATCTTGTCCAGGACATTGCCCCAGAACGGGTTGTCCTTCAGGTACTGGACCACCTTCTCCGGGCTCTGCGAGCGCTGCGGGAACAGCGATCCTGGCACGGCGGCCACGGCAAGCAACAGCAGCAGGAAGAGCGCGGTCTTCATGGTGGTCAGCTGCGTCCACGCCCAGCGCACCATGCCCCAGAAGCCCAAGGCGGGCACGGCGACGTCGTTCTTTGCCGCCTTCTTGCTCGCCTTGGCGGCCTTGGCCGCCTTGCCTTCCGTGCCCGACGGCGCGGCGGAACCTTCGCCGGGCGCGCCGGCCTCGGTGCCGTCCCCGGCGCCGGGGAGCTCGGGATCCTTCAACGAATCAGACATCAGAGCGGGAACACCACCGAATTCTGGAACCAGTTCTGCAGGGAAGACATCCAGGTCCCCCACAGGCCCGTGGCCATGAGCAGGCCGAGGACGATGAGAATGATGCCACCCGTGCGCATGATCGCGAGCTGGTGGCGGCGCAGGAAGCCCAGCGCCTTGCTGGCCTTGCCGAAGGCGAGGGCCACGAGGACAAACGGCACGCCGAGGCCCAGGCAGTACACGAGTGCGAGTAGCGCGCCGCGCGCGCCGTCCGCGCCGGCGCTGTAGCCGAGCGAGAGCACGGCCGCGAGCGTGGGGCCCATGCACGGGGCCCAGCCCAGGCCGAAGGTGATGCCGAGGACCGGCGCACCCCACAGCCCGGCGGGCGGGCGCTTGTGGATCTTGCGCTCGCGCTGGAAGAAGGAGAAGCCGCCCATGAAGACGATGCCCATCACGATGATGACCACGCCGAGCAGCTGCTGCACCCACGGGTAGTTATTGCGCGAGATGTGCGCGCCGAGGCTCTGGAACACGAAGCCGAAGAGCACGAACACGGCCGAGAAGCCGAGCACGAACAGCCCGATGCCGGCGACCATGCGGCCGCGGCGGCGCTCTGCCAGGTCCGCGCCGGCCAGCCCGGAGACGTAGCCGAGGTAGCCGGGCACGAGCGGCAGCACGCACGGGGAGAGGAAGGAGATCAGGCCGGCCAACGCGGCGATCGGGATCGCCAGGAGCAGGGGTCCGCTCAGCACCGCCTCGGCGGCGCCGTTGGCGGAGGGCACGACGGCGGGGAGGGCGGCTCCCAGCCCGGCGGCCAGCACGGTGGGGCTCACTTGGTGCCGGTGAGCGCGGTCTTGATGAGGGCGCGCAGGGTGCCCTCCTCCGCGACGCCGAGCACGCGCGCGGTGATGCGGCGCTCGGAGTCCATGACCAGCGTGGTGGGGACGGCCTGCGGCGGCACGTACTGCGTCAGCGAGAGCAGCACGCCGCCGTCCAGGTCGCGGATGGAAGGATAGGTCAGGCCGAAGGTGGTGTCGAACGCCTCCGCCGCGGCCTTCTCGTCGCGGATGTTGACGCCGATGAACTCGACGCCCTGGCCCTTGAACTCCTCGGAGAGCTTCTTGAGCGTGGGGGCCTCGGTGCGGCACGGCGCGCAGGCGGCGTACCAGAAGTTCAGGACGGTGACCTTGTTCGTGAGCTTCGAGGCGTCGATGGTCTCGCCGTCAAAGGTCTTCGCGGTGAACTCGACGGGGGCCGAGCGGTCGTCGCCGGAGTACTCGGCCACGGTGCCGTCGCCGGCGATGTAGCCCTTGCCCGAGCCGTCCTTGGCCTGCTTGCCGAGGTCCGTGCTCTCCGTGGAGCAGGAGGCAAGGCCCAGCGTGCCGAGTCCTGCGGCCGCGAGGCCCAGGAGGGCGCGGCGGCTCGTGGTGCGGTTGGATGCGGGGTTCACGCTCATGCTCCGGGGATGTTGACGGTGCCCGGCAGCAGACTGGCCGCCGGTTCGGTGTAGTTCAGCTCGCTGAGGCGGCCGTCGGTGAAGGTGAAGGACGTGACCGAGGCGAGCGTGCACTCGCGGCGGAACGCGTTCAGGCCGAGCGAGCGGCCCTCGGAGGCCACGCGGGTGACCCAGATGGGCAGCTGGTGGCTCACGATGACGACCTCGGCGCCGTCACCCGCCTCCGCGAGCGCCGCCTCGCGGTGATCCTTCACCGCGCCGGCCACGCGGGTGACCTGGTCGGCGTACGGCTCGCCCCAGCTGGGGCGCAGCGGGTTGCGCAGCAGCGGCCAGCGCTTCGGGTTGCGCAGGCGCACGGCAATCTTGTCGAGACCCTCGAGGCGAGAGAACGCCTCGATGACGCGCGGCTCCTCGATCACCTCGAGGCCCAGCGCCTCGGCGATCGGGGCGGCGGTCTCCTGCGCGCGCTGCAGCGGGGAGGCGGCCAGGCGCACCACGCGGTGGCCCTCCGCGGCGCGCTGGGCGAAGTGGTCGGCGACCATGCGTGCCATCGCGTGGCCCTTCTCGGAGAGGCCAAAGTGCGGGAGCCGGCCGTACAGCACGCCCCCGGGATTGAAGACCTCGCCATGGCGGACAAGGTGGACGGTCGCGACAGACATGTCGACATTCTCTCAAAGAGCGGGGCCACGACCGAACCGGGACCCCGGGTGCTAGCTGTGAGCTTGCGACTAATTCACGTGGAGGTCACCGGCTCGTGGAAAAGATTCGGCAGGCTTTTTGCGTCGACGGACTAGACAAGCTTGAATCTTCATGTTTATAGTTGACACATCAACCAGCGGCTCAGGCCGATTGACTTCTCCGAGAGGAACCCTCATGACCGCCCTCCCCACGAACCTCACCCCCGGCACCTGGACCGTTGACCCGGCCCACACCCTGGTCGGCTTCTCCGTGCGTCACGCCGGCATCTCCAAGGTCCGCGGCCGCTTCGGCGAGGTCGAGGGTGTGCTCAACGTGGGCGAGACCGTCGAGGACTCCTCGCTGACCGTCGAGATCAAGACCGCCTCCATCGACACCCGCAACCAGGGCCGCGACGACCACCTGCGCTCGGGCGACTTCTTCCAGGCGGACGAGTTCCCCACCATGAAGTTCGTCTCCCTGACCGCGACCGGCTCCGGCGAGGACTGGGTCATGAAGGGCGAGCTGACCATCAAGGACGTCACCCGCGAGGTGGAGCTTGAGGTCGAGTACAACGGCGTCGCCACCGATCCCTTCGGCGCCCACCGTGCCGGCTTCTCCGCCGAGACCACCATCTCCCGCAAGGAGTGGGGCCTGACCTGGAACGCCGCGCTGGAGACCGGCGGCGTTCTCGTGGCCGACAAGATCAAGCTCGAGCTCGAGGCGGAGTTCGTTCAGGGCTGATCCGGCCGCGCACAGCGCATCAAGAGGGCGTCCACCGCGACATGCGGTGGGCGCCCTTTTGCGCTTTCCGGACTGCCTCCCCGGGCTGGGCCCTACGATGGAAGCACGCGTGGGGAGCGTCGACTCCCGCCACCACCATGTAGGAGGCAGCATGTATCCCCAACCCGGACCCTATGGCGCCCCGTCTGGATCGCCGTTCGGCCCCGTCCCTCCCCTGCCCGGGGAGCGCCCACCGGCCATGCAGCACGTGCGCTGGGTCCAGTTTGCCGCCGCCGCCATCGTGGCGATCCAGGGCATTCTGAGCCTCATTTTTGCCGCCGACAGCGGCCGAAACGGCCCGTACCTCTCCACGGCGGCCACTGGTCAGCTCATCGGCACCGTGATCCAGGTCAGCCTCATCATCACGGTGGCCATCCAGAGCCACCAGGGCATCAACGCCTGGCGCATCGTTGGCACCATCTGCGCCGGCATCACCGTCGTCACAGCGCTCTTCTCCCTCACGGGCTCGTCCATGTTCTTCGGCGTGCGGCTCTACCGCGGCGCCGACAGTTACGCCGTGGTCCAGATGCTGCTCTCCGGCCTGCTCGCGGCGGCGGCCATCACGGCCATCGTCATGTGGTGGACCCGGGACGTGAACCGCTGGTTCGACGGCTGGACCCGCGTGCGCCGCTACGCCGCCGCCACCGGCATCCCCGTTCCTCCCGTTCGCTGACGTCACCGAAGCCACCAAGACTCTAGGAGACACCCCATGACCACACCCCCCAGC
>JALAHE010000111.1 GCA_022712075.1 Galactobacter sp. | reverse complement strand
CGCTCCGCGGGCCTGTCCCGCACCCGGTGTCCGCGGAACGTGTCCACCCCACCCACCCGCGCGGGGCGGGGCCGCCCCGCGGCCGGCCCCGCGTCGGGCTCCCAAGACAACACGTGAGGTCACTCAAGTCTCCCGCCGCCCAGGCGGCGCCGGGCGCCCAGCCGAGCCACTCGCCGTCGTGCATCCCACAGAGCTAGCGGGATCTGAACCCGCTAGCCGCCCGGTAGAATCACGCGAGTGACTCCTGAAGAACTCTCCGCAGCCCTCGTCCGCATCCTGAACGCCCTGGCCTCCGATGGCCGAGTGAGCGTCGAGATCCCCGAGACGGTGCGAGTGGAGCGACCCAAGAATAGGGAGCACGGCGACTGGGCCACCAACATCGCGCTGCAGCTCGGCAAAAAGGCCGGGATGAACCCGCGCGAGTTCGCCCAGCTGGTCGCCGACGAGCTGGCCAAGGAGCCGGGCGTGTCCAAGGTGGACATCGCCGGTCCGGGCTTCATCAACATCACCCTGGACGCGGCCGCCGCCGGCGAGCTCGCCAAAGCGATCGTCGAGGCGGGTGCCGCCTACGGCACCAACGACACGCTGGCCGGCCACAAGATCAACATGGAGTTCGTCTCCGCTAACCCCACCGGCCCGCTGCACATCGGCCATACCCGCTGGGCCGCGCTCGGCGACGCGATCGTGCGCGTGCTGCGCGCCTCGGGTGCCGAGGTCTCCGCCGAGTACTACATCAACGACGCCGGCAACCAGATGAACACCTTCGCGCTGTCCATCTACAACCGCCTGCACGGCCTGCCCGTGCAGGAGGGCGGCTACCCGGGTGAGTACATCCAGGAGCTGGCCGACGCCATCGCCAAGGATCACCCGGAGGTGAAGGGCCTCACCGAGGAGGCCGCCATCCCGGTGCTGCGCCAGTTCGGCTACGAGCTGCAGATGGCCGACATCAAGAAGACCCTCGCGGACTTCGGCGTCTCCTTCGACACCTACTTCTCCGAGTCCACGCTGCACGAGTCGGGCGCCATCGAATCCTCGGTGGAGCGCCTGCGCGACCAGGGCCACGTCTTCGATCAGGAGGGCGCGGTCTGGCTGCGCACCACCACGTTCGGGGATGACAAGGATCGCGTCATGATCCGCGCCGACGGCGAGCCCACGTACTTCGCCGCCGACGCCGCGTACTACCTGAACAAGAAGGACCGCGGCTTCCCGGAGAAGATGTACCTCCTGGGCGCCGATCACCACGGCTACGTGGGTCGCCTCAAGGCGATCGCCGCGGCCGCCGGCGACGATCCGGAGTTCAACATCGAGATCCTGATCGGCCAGCTCATGTCGGTCAACGGCGCCCGCCTGTCCAAGCGCGCCGGCAACATCATCGAGCTGCGCGACCTGATCGACTGGCTTGGCTCCGACGCCCTGCGTTACTCGCTCGAGCGCGTTCCGGCCGATTCCCCGATCACGGTTGACCCGGAGCTGCTGAAGAAGGCCTCCAACGACAACCCGGTCTTCTACATCCAGTACGCGCACGCCCGCTCCCGCCAGGCCGCGCGCCAGGCCGAGGCCCGCGGCGTTGACCGCTCGGTCTTCGACGCCTCGCTGCTGACCGATCCCACCGAGAACGAGCTGCTTGCAGCGCTGGGCCAGTTCCCGTCCGTCGTGGCCGGTGCCGCCGCGTCGCGCGAGCCGCACCGCGTGGCCCGCCACATCGAGGCCGTCGCCTCCGCGTACCACTCTTGGTACGCCGCCTGCCGCATCACGCCCGTGGGCGAGGACGCCGTGGAGCCCGTGCACAACACGCGCCTGTGGCTCAACGACGCCGCCACCCAGGTGATCGCGAACGGCCTGAGCCTGCTGGGCGTTTCGGCGCCGGAGAAGATGTGATTTCTCGCCTTTCCTAAGGGAAGGCCCGACGCCGCCCTTCCGCGCTTTGGCGCGGGAGGGCGGCGTCGTTCTGTTTAGGCTTCTGCCATGAGCGAGAAGCGAAGCGATTGGGCCACGCAGACCCATGTGTGGGCAAGCGACGTCGATCCCGCGCACCTGCAAAAGGCTCGGCGGGAACCACCGTCGCTGGTGCACAGCGTGCTGGAGATCCTGGCCTACGCGAACGACGAGGCCGAGTCTCAAGGCCGCCGGGGCCGCGCGGTGGTGAGCCTGAGGCCCGGCGGCGTCCGGGTGGACGACGATGGGCGCGGAACGGACACCCGCTTCGACGAGGCCGGGCGCGCCGTGCGCAAGCCGGTGATGGCCACCCGCGACGTCCGCTTCTTCGGGGTGAGCGACGCGCCGTTGCTGCCGGACGGTGAGCCGCGGCGGGGCATGTCGACCGTGGCGGCAAACGTCCAGCGGCTGTGGCATGAAAACCACCGGGCGAACGGTGCCTGGCGCCAGGAGTATCGCTGGGGCGTGCCGGTGGATGAATTGGTCGAGGTGCCGTTCCGCGGGACCACGGGGACCTGTGTAGAGCTGGAGGTCGGTGAGTCGGGCGCGTCCGAGCTGGCGGCCCTCTCGGAGCGTGACGTGAAGCGCCTTGCGCTCGGTTTCGACTGGCTCGAGGTGACGGTGCGACGTACGGGGAGCGCCTCCTAGG
>JALAHE010000110.1 GCA_022712075.1 Galactobacter sp. | reverse complement strand
CGGCCTCGACAAGGTCGCGGCCGGCGCGGGGTCCGGCCGGGGGGACGACGGCGGGCGGCTGGGGCAGGGGGGCCACGAGGCGCAGGCGCGCGCCGGGCGAGGCGGCGTCAGCGGCGGCCACCGCGGAGAGCACCTCGCGCTCCTGCGCCACGACGGCCTGCTCGGCACCGGCCAGCGCCGCCTGGACCGCCGACTCAAAGCCCGGGGTCACGGTGAGGCGATCGGCGAGCACGCCGAGAAGCCGGTGCTGCTGGGGGGCGAGATACTCGGCGGCATCGCGCGGCGGGGCGCTGTCGGCGGAGAGGAGTTCCACCTTGGCGCCGAGCGCCGCTCTGGCCTCGGTGAGCGGCCCCAGACGGCGGCGCGCAGTGGCCAGCGCCTGCTCGGCGTCGGAGCGGCCGAGCCTGGCCCGTTCGAGCCGTTCGCGGGGCGCGGCGAGCTGCGCCTCGAGCCGCTCGGCCAGCTCGCGGGCCGCGTCGAGTGCCCCGGTTGCCTCATCTCCGCGCCCTTCGGCCAGCGACAGCTGTTCCTGGGCCCGGCGCGTCGCCTGCTCGGCGGCCTCGGCCTTGGCCCTGGCCGTCCCCCCGCTGCCCGCCAGGCGGGCCAGCCCCTCGCGTCGGTCGGCGACGGCGCGCAGCACGCTCGTGATGCGCGCGTCCTCCTGTCGCTGGGCCTCCTCCGCCGCCCCGCGGCGATCGGTGGCCTGGCCGAGGGCCTCCTCGGCCTCGACCACGGCCTCGCGCCCCGCCTCCGCCTCGCGGCGGCTGCTCTCGGCGCGGCGCAGCAGCGCCTCGGGATCCTCGGAGCGTTCGTGCGTGGGTTCGGGCGTGCCGAGCAACCGGCGGCGCTCCTGGGCGAGTCCCCCAAGCGCCCTGAAGCGCTCGTCCAGACGGGAGAGCTCGTACCAGGTCTCGCGCGCGGCGGCGGCCGCCGGCGCCTGGGCCGCCGCCTCGGCCTCCAACCGGGCCAAGGCACCGGTGCCCTCGTCGCTCAGCCGCTGGGCCTCGGCCAGCGCGGCCAGCGCCTCTTGCCTCGAGCGCTCGGCGGCGGCACCCTCGACGCGCACTGCGGTGAGGTCGTCGGCGAGCAGGCGCGCCTTGGCGTCGCGCAGCGTGGCCTGCACGGTGCGCGCGCGCCGGGCGGTGGCCGCCTGCTTGCCCAGCGGCTTGAGCTGGCGGGCGATCTCCTTGGTCAGGTCCTCGAGGCGGTCGAGATTCGCCTGGGTCGCATCCAGCTTGCGGAGCGTCTTCTCCTTGCGGCGCCGGTGCTTGAGGATGCCGGCCGCCTCCTCGATGAAGCCGCGGCGGTCCTCGGGCGTCGCGTGCAGGACACGGTCGAGCTGCCCCTGGCCCACGATGACGTGCATCTCGCGGCCCAGCCCGGAATCGGAGAGCAGCTCCTGGATGTCGAGCAGGCGGGCGGGGGAACCGTTGATCGCGTACTCGGAGCCGCCGGAGCGGAAGAGCGTGCGGGAGATCGTGACCTCGGCGTACTCGATCGGCAGGGCGCCGTCGGTGTTGTCGATCGTCAGCGTGACCTGGGCGCGTCCGAGCGGGGCGCGGCCGGAGGTGCCGGCAAAGATGACGTCTTCCATCTTGCCGCCGCGCAGGGTCTTGGCTCCCTGCTCGCCCATGACCCAGGCCAGCGCGTCAACGACGTTGGATTTGCCGGAGCCGTTCGGGCCCACGACGGCGGTCACGCCGGGCTCGAATTCGAAGGTCGTGGCCGAGGCAAAGGACTTAAAGCCGCGGATCGTGAGGCTCTTGAGGTGCATGGTGCCTCAAGTATCCATCACGCCCCGCCCAAACCCGGGGCGGGTCCCGGCGTACACGCCGTGACCCGCCCCCCGCGAGCCGACCTTTAGCGGTCCGCGCGCGCGGCGCGGCGCGGCTACGCGCGGCGCTTGAGCGAGAGGACGCCATTGGCGGTGGCGTACAGGCTCCACCCTCCGCCGAGCTCGGCCGGAAGATCCTCGTGGGCGTCGATGCGGCGTTCGATGCCGTCCTCGCACACGAGGTAGAGATCGAGCAGCGATCCGGACGGATCGGTGGGCAGCGCGAGCCTCCACGCGCCGTCGATCACCGCCGACTCGGCGGCGACGGATTGATCGCTGCGCCGCCGCGCCACCACGGCGCGCGCCTCGCCCGACGCCGACGGAAGTAGCCGCGCCGGCTCACCTGCGGTGGCCTCCACGCGCGCCACCACGGGCGGAACGCGCCGCGGGGACGAGGAGGTCACGACCTGGGGCCGCGTCACGGGCCTCTCGCTCGCTCCGCTGTCCAAGGTCTTTTCCCAGAAGGAGACGAAGCGCTCCGGAGTGAAGCCTGCCGCCGTCTCGAGTGCCCCCTGACCCAGGGCCTGCCTGGTCTCCGGGGAATCCAGGAGCTGCGCCGCACGGGCGGCCATGCCGGCGAGGTCGTCCTCCAGGAACAAGCCGCCGTTCACGCCGTCGACCACGATGTCGCGCGGCCCGTAATTTGCATCAAGCGCCAGCACCGGCACGCCGCGCGACATGCTCTCCAGCAAGACGAGCCCCAGGCCCTCGTGGCTCGAGGTGAACAGCGTCGCGACGGCGCCGTCGAAGATGTCCCCCAGGTTCGAGGCAAAGTCGTGGAAGGTGACGTGCTCGCGCAGGCCGGACGAGTCGAGCAATTCGTCGATCTTGGCCTCGTACTCGTCTCCGTAACCGAAGCCGAACACGTCAAGCGAGGCGCCGGGGTGCTGCTCGCGCACGCGCCGCAAGACCTCGAGGGCGAGATCCGGGCGCTTGGTCGGGTGCAGGCGCGCCACGAGCACAAAGCGCTGCCCGTCGACAGGCGCCGGCGTGCTCAGCGGCGCGGGGGCGGCCGGCGGGCAGGCGGCGACCGGCGCCGCGCCCGGCACCTCCGCGGCGATGTCCTCGGCCTGGGCCTGCGTCCAGGTGACGATCTCGTCGTAGCGCTCACCCTCCCCGAGCACCTGCTCCCACGCGCCGTACATACCGGAGCCGCGGGTGAAGGGCGCCTTCAGGTGGTTGCTGTGCACCACCACGACCTTGCGCAGATCCGGGTGGGTGATCCGCACGAACGCGTCGTCGAACGTTTCCCCGCCAAAGTTGGGGAGGCGATCGCGGAACTCCGAAGTCAGCGTGGCCTGCGGCTCGGCGGCCAGCAAGCGCTCGAAGGCCTCGACGTACAGATCGGTCATCGAGGCGAAGGCCCGGCCCTCGGAGTGGAGGAAGGCCTTGCCCCAGCGACCCGTCTCGGGATCGGCCCAGATGCTGAGGAAGCAGTTCCCGTCGGGTCCGTAGAGCCGACGCGCCACCGGCTTCTTCGAGGCGCCGCGATAGTCGATCCGTGCGGCAAGACGGCCCTCGGCGTCAAACTCCTCGCGAAGGAAGCGGAGCCGGTCGGTGCCGAAGTGCTCGATCACCTCCACCTGGCGCGCCGTCGCGTCTACGAAACGCACGTAACGACTGAACACGCCGTCCTCAAAGGTGCGCAGCACGCGCCCCTTGCGCTCGGTATAGGCGGTTTCGTTGGGCTCGAGCGCGAAGGCCCGGGCGGGGGCCGGGGAGCCGGCGGGCCCGGCCAAGGAGAAGAGCACATCGCGCACGCGGACGCGGGAGTGCAGCGCTCCTGCCTCAACGAGCTCGCGCCGAACGCGCTCGGCGGCACTCTGCCCGCCGAGCACCTCCAGCGTGACGCTGTGTCCGGCCTCGGCGAGCAGGCTCGCCCGGTCCCGCACGGCCTTCACGAGTCCGCCTCGGCGCAGCGCCAGGCTGTTCAAGGGAAAGTGCAGACTTCTGCTCAACGTAGCTTCAAGCTCCTCGGAGTCCGTCAGCGCGGAACGCGCTGACACCAGGCGCAGCGGTACGAGGACCGCCCACCCCATTTCTCTCGAAGAATACGTGACGTGCGCCCGAGCGAAGCGCAGCGAGGGCAGGCCTCCCCCTCGCGCCCGTAGGCGTTGAGGGAATGATCGAAGTAGCCCGAGGCGCCGTTGACGTTGACGTAGAGGGAGTCGAAGCTCGTGCCACCCGCGGCGAGGGCGTCGCTCATGACGTCGCGCAGGTGCCCGAGCAGCTCCGCGACCTTGGCCCTGCTCAGCCGGGATGCGGGGGTGAGGTAGTGCAGGCGGGAGCGCCACAGGGCCTCGTCCGCGTAGATGTTTCCCACGCCGCTCAGGATTCCTTGGTCCAAGATGGCCGCCTTGATGGCCGTGGAACGCCGGTGCAGGGCGCCGTAGAGCGCCTGCGGGGTGACGTGGGGGTCGAGGACGTCGCGGGCCACGTGGGCCCCGTCGACGGGGAGGCTGGGATCCTCCGAGCCGGTGCCGCCGGGCAGGGCGTCGGGGGTCGGCTGCAGCGGGGAGAGCCACAGGCCGCCAAAGAGGCGCTGGTCCACAAAGCGCAGCTGGGACGGGGCGTCCGCCCGCTCGCTCAGGTCGAGGATCACCCTCGCGTGCTTCTCCACAGGCGCCGCAGGCCCCTCCACCAGGAGCTGGCCGGACATTCCCAGGTGAGCCATGAGCGCGACGCTCGGCGCGGCGTCGGGCGTTTCATCCGCCAAACGAACGGGAAGCCACAGGAACTTGCCGCGGCGCACGGCGGCCAGCACGCGCGCGCCAGCCAGCGACAGCTCGAGGTCGCGCGGCCCCGAGCCGGGGCGGCCGCCCCCGCGGGGGGCAAGCCCCCCCGCGCGCGCGGGGGTGCGCCCCCGGGCCCCGGGGGCCCGCCCGCGACGGCACCCCGCCCCCGCGGGGGGCGGAGGGGCCCGGG
>JALAHE010000109.1 GCA_022712075.1 Galactobacter sp. | reverse complement strand
CTCTAGGCCCCGGCCAGCTGCAACACGGCGTCGACGTTTTCCGGCTGCAGGCTCTTCTCGAGGGTGTCCCACGCGATGCCCACGGCGCCGGCCGCGCGGCCGGCCTGGGCCACGCTGATCTCCAGCAGGTCCGTCGTCATGGGCAGGCACTGCGTGTAGATGGCCTGGCGCACGCCGGCGGTGAAGGCGTCGGAGGTGGCCAGGAGGCCGCCGAGGGCGAGCACCTGCGGGTTGAAGAAGTTCACGATCGTGGAGAGCACCTCGCCGATGCGACGGCCGGCCTCGCGCAGCACCTCGCTTGCGCCCGGGTGTCCCTGCTTGGCCAGTCCCAGGACGTCGTCGATCGAGGCCACCTCGCCGCCGCGCTCCCGGACGGATTCCACGATGGCGGAGCCGCTGGCCACCATGTCCAGGCAGCCGACGCGACCGCACGAGCAGGGGATCGCCGGGGCGTTGGTGAGGGTCGTGTGGGAGATGTCGCCCGCGACGCCGCGGAAGCCGGTGTAAAGCGAACCGTCAACGATGGAGCCGGTGCCGATGCCGCTTCCGGCCTTCACAAAGAGCAGGTCGCGGACGCTTCCCTCGCGGACGGCGTACTCGGCCAGGGCCATGGAATTGGCGTCATTGCTGGCGCGGGAGGGGATCCCGCTCAGCGCCTCGAGCCGCTCGCGCACGTCGACGCCGCTCCAGCCCGGCATACGCGTGGGGGAAAGGAGGCGGCCGGTGCGGGCGTCCAGCGGGCCGGGAAGGCTGATGGCGAGGGCCGCCAGCGTGCGGCCGGGCGTTGCGTCGGTGAGCTGGCGAACGTGCTGAATGAGGGCGCCGAGCACCGTGTCCGGATCCGCGCGCAGGCTGACCTCGTGCACGGCCTGAGCCACCGTTTCTCCGCGGCGGTTGAGCAGCACGATGATGGCGTGGTTCTCGCCCAGATCGATGCCGGCCACCACTTCCGGGGCGTCCCGCACTGCGAGATTGCGCGGGCGGCGGCCGCCGGAGGAGGCGCCCTCCCCGGATTCCTCGATGTAGCCGGCCTGCAGTAGCTCGTCGATGCGCAGTGCCATGGTCGAGGCCGAGGCCCCGGTGTGACGGGCCAGCTCGGCCCGGGTGGTGGCCGCCCCGGTCTTGATCAGGTGGAAGATCGTCCCCGCCGACGTGGGTGTTGACTGGTTCACGAGCATCCCTTTCGAAGGCGGCACCGGGTTCAGCCGTCCGCGTGAGAATGTCACCGATGCGCCGACGCATTCAAGTCACTTGACGAACTGCTTAGTTCGACATCGTAGAGACTTTCTCCATTTTTGCGATAATGTTCCCGCGAAGAGTGCCTGCGCAGAGGGTGTGCCGTGCCTCGACTCAGCGAAGCGTCAAGCGAAGGGAGCGGAAGTGTCCGCCTCGATTCCCCCATTGCCCTCCGAGATCCGCAAGGGACCCCTGCCCGCCGTGGCCGAGGGCGGCCTGAGCGCTCCGCGCATCGGCATCGGTGGCATCTCCATCGAGTCAAGCACCTTCTCGCCCCACCGTTCGGGCCGCGAGGCCTTCACCCTGCGCGAGGGCGAGAGCCTCGTTGGCTACTACGACTTCCTCGACGAGGGAGCCGAGCTGCGCGAGGCGGCTCAGTGGATCCCCACGCTGCACGGGCGTTCCTTCCCGGGCGGCGCCGTGGAGCGCGCCTTCTACGAGGAGATGAAGCAGGGCATCGTCGCCTCCATCCAGGAGGAGGCGGCCAGGGGCGGGGCCTTCGACGGCTTCTTCTTCGATATTCACGGCGCCATGAGCGTTGAGGGCATGCAGGATGCCGAGGGCGATCTGGCGCTCGCGGTGCGCGCGGCGCTCGGCCCGGACACGCTGATTTCCGCGTCCATGGACCTGCACGGAAACGTCTCCAGGACCCTGCTGGAGAGCGTCGATCTCATCACCTGCTACCGCATGGCCCCCCACGAGGACTGGATGGAGACCAAGCAGCGCGCTGTCTTCAACCTGCTGGAGCGGCTGCGCGCGGCCACGGGTGCCGACCCGGTGGCCCGCCGCCCCTTCAAGGCGTGGACGCCGGTTCCCGTCCTGCTCCCGGGCGAGAAGACCTCCACCCGCGTCGAACCCGCCAAGGCGCTCTACGAGAAGGTCCCGGAGATCGAGGCCCGCGAGGGCGTCATCGACGCCGCCATCTGGATCGGCTACGCCTGGGCGGACGAGCCGCGCTGCATGGCCTACGTCGTCGTGACCGGCGACGACGAGGAGGCGGTGCGCGCCGGCTCGGCCGAGCTGGGTCAGGACTTCTGGGACGTCCGCAGCGACTTTGTCTTCGTCGGCCCCGTTGACTCGCTCGACGGCGCCTTGGACACCGCGCTCGCGCCCGGCGCGGCGCGCCCCTACGTCGTCTCTGACTCGGGGGATAACCCGACCGCTGGCGGCGCGGGAGACGTCTCGTGGACGCTGGCCCGCCTGCTGGAGCGTGGGGACCTGGCGCACGAGGGGCGCGTGGTCATCCACGCCTCGGTGTTCGACGCCGCGGCCGTCGCCAAGGCTTCGGAGGCCGGCGTGGGTGCCGAGGTTGATCTCATGGTGGGCGCCAACGTCGACGCGGGTCCCGAGGGCCCGGCCCGCCTGCGCGGCTTGGTGCACTCGATCGTTGACGGCGACGCCGATGCCGGCCGCCAGGTGGTCGTGCGCGCCGGCTCGGTGTTCTCGATCGTCACCGAGCGCCGCAAGCCCTTCCACCACCTGGACGACTTCCGCATGCTGGAGCTCGATCCGGAGGCGGCGGACATTGTCATCGTGAAGATCGGCTACCTCGAGCCGGAGCTGTTCAACCTGGCCGCCGAGTGGACCATGGCGCTGACCCCGGGCGGCGTTGACCAGGACCTGCTGCGTCTGGGTCACCACCGCCTGGCGGAGGGCGTGTACCCGTTCGACACGACGGGTTCGGGCCCGCGCCCCACGCTCGTGACGCGCGGTCGCTGAGCCGAGGGACAGGTTCCCTCTCGAGTGTTCGTCGCCAGGGGGTGTAGGTACCCCGGGCGGCGAAGAGGCGGCGCGTGCGCCGGCGGCGACGGCTTGAGCTGAGGTGGCCGCCGGCGCGAGCAAGCGCCCGGATCGAGGGGCCAGCGGGAGGATCCCCGCCGGCCCCTCGTGGTCTCCGCTTCGGGGTGCTTAGTCCAGCATCCCGAAGCGGGAGCGCAACGCTGCCCTGACGAACTGCGCCCCGCTCTCGCCGCCGTAGTTGGCGGCGAAGCGGGCGTCGGCCACGTAGAGATCGGCGAGGCCGAGCACGTACGCGCGCACCGTCTCCTTGCTCCCGCCGGCCGCCGGGGTGCCGGGGATGGAGCCCAGCCAGCGCACGTGCCGCTCGGCCAGGGCCCGTGCGGCCTCGCCGCTCGGATCCTCGCCCGTCGCGGCGGCGTCCGTCCACGCCCGGCCCAGCGCTGCGGCGTCGTGCTGGAAGCCGTCCCGGCGCTCCTGGCTCATGGACTCCCACCACTCGTTTGAGCGCTGGGCGCTCTCCTTGCCCCAGCGCTGCTGAACCTCCTGCTCGTACTGGCGGTGGTCGTAGCCCTTGAACATCTCGCTCATCTCCGGATCCCTTCCGTTCTCCCTCGCGGCGATGCTGTGACGCACCGCCGCGAGGCGTGTTTCCAGGCGCTCGCGTTCCCTCACGAGCTGCTCCGCGTGCTCGCGCAGCGCCTCCAGCTCGTCGCCGCCGGCCGCCAGGGCCCGCTTGATGGCGGGCAACCCGAGGCCGAGACCGCGCAGCACCAGGATGCGCTGGAGGCGCAAGAGGGCGGCTGGATCGTAGCGGCGCTCGCCGCCCGCGGCGGTCGAGGAGGGCAGCAGGAGGCCCACGCTCTCGTAGTGGCGCAGGGTGCGGCTCGTGACGCCGCTGGCCCGGACGACGTCGCGCATCGAGTGTTCCATGGGCCCTCCTTCGTGGTGTTGCTGGCCTGGGTCGGCGCTTCGGTGGCCGACTTCAGGGACGCTACGGGTTGACGTTACGTCAAGCGCAAGCCCTCCTGCCCCTTGCGGGGGAGGAACCGCTCGCAGAACTCATCCCTTGGATGGATGAACTGAGGACGGGATACCGGGTTGGATGGGAGCATGCGAACGAGTGCGGAGACGGCGAGCCACTACGGCGGCACCGTGCGCCCTGCGCGCCCCTCGCTCGCGCGCCACCCCATGGGCGTCATCTCCGTGATCCTTGCGGGTTCTGCCTTTGTGCTCGTGGCCCTGACCGTGGCGATGGTCGGCACCGCCGCCGCGTCGATGCAAGGCATCTATGGCCGCCGGCTCGTGGAGATTCCGTTCGCCGAGCTCCCGCCCAGCGTCAGCGTCTACGTGGTGGTCATGGGCCTCGCGTGGTCCGCGTGGCTCGTGGCGCTCGTACTCGCGGTCATCGCCGTGCTGCGCCACCGCTGCTTTGTGTGCGGAACGGTGGCCCTCGCGGTCTGCGCCGCCACCCCCTTCCTCGCCGTGGCGCTCTGGCAGCTCACCTCCACGGCGGGGGTGTAGACCACCCCGGATCCCCGGGGACCCAGACCGTTGGCGGCCGGCGACGAACGCCGGCCCCAACGAACGAAACGCCGCCGCGCACCATTCGGTACGCGGCGGCGTTCATGCTCCGGGGGCGCCTGGCCCTCCGTCAGGGATCAGGTCCAGCGGCGCTCGGCCCAGCGCTCCACGAGCCCCAGGAGGGTGTCCGTGAGCTTGCCGATGATCGCGAGCAGGATGATGGCGAGGATCAGCCGGTCGAGGCGACCGTTGTTCTGCGAGTCGGTGAGCAGGAAGCCCAGACCCATCGAGGAGGCGATGAGCTCGGCCGCCACGAGGAAGAGCCAGGACTGCGCGAGCGCGAGGCGCAGGCCCGAGAAGATCGCCGGGACCACGGCCGGCAACTGCACCGTGGTGAGCAAGCGGCCGCCGCGCAGTCCAAACGCGCGCGCTGCCTCTACGAGCTGCGGATCCACGTGGCGCAGGGCCTGCGAGACCGTCGTGAAGACGGGGAAGAACGCGCCGATCGCGATGAGCGTGACCTTGGAGGTCTCGCCGATCAGCAGCCACGTGATGAGCAGCGGCACCCACGCGAGCGAGGGGACGGCGCGCAGCGCGCCGAGCAGGGGAGAGAGCAGCTCCGAGGCCAGGCGCGAGAGCCCCACCAGCGCGCCGACGGCCAGGCCGAGCGCGCCGCCGATGCCGAAGCCCACCAGCACGCGCTGCACCGAGATGCCCACGTGCTTGGCCAGGTCGCCGCTCGCGGCGAGGTCGCCGGCGGCGGCCACGACCGACTGCGGCGTGGGCAGCTTGTGGGCTGGCACCCAGCCCAAGTTGGTGGCGAGCCACCACAGGACCAGGAGGGCCACCGGCACGACGGCGCCCAGGAGGGCCCGTGCGCCGCGTCCGCTCAGGCGGCCGGCGCCTTTGTCGACGGAGTTCGCGCCGTAGCGGGCGCGTGCGGCGGCGTCGGCCTCGGCGCCCGGGTTGGCCAGGAGCTGCTCGCTCATCACTCGCCCGCCACGCGGGAGGCGTCGGCCTTGGAGGCGAACTGCGGATCGAGCAGGGAATCCAGGGCGGCATCGACCGTGGCCTGGGAGTCGACGTCCTTGGACTCGACGAGGAAGCTGCCGACGCGCTTCAGGACCGTGGTCTGGGCCTCGCCCGGCACCACGGAGACGTCGAGGTTGGAGCGCTCGGTGATGACCTTGGTGGCCACGGCGGGCTCGATCGAGGCGACCTTGGCGAGGATGTTCGCGGTCTCCTCGGGGTTCTTGGCGGCCCAGGCGCGCGCCTTCTCGTAGGCGTCAAGGACGGTCTGGGCGGTCTCGGGCGACTTCTGGATGAAGGTCTCGGTCGCGGCGAGGACGTCGTAGGTGTTGAAGTCGACGTTGCGGATCGCGAGCTTGGCGCCCTTGGACTCGGCGTCGGCCATGATCGGGTCCAGGCCGGACCAGGCGTCGACCGAGCCGCCGTCGAGGGCGTTGCGGCCGTCGGCGTGCTGCAGGTTCTCCACGGTCACGTCGGCCGGCTTGAGGCCGGCGGAGCCCAGGGCTTGCAGGAGGAAGAAGTAGGGATCGGTGCCCTTGGTGGCGGCGATCTTCTTGCCCTTCAGGTCCGCCGCGGTCTTGATGGTGGAGTCCTTGCCCACCACGATCGCGGCCCACTCCGGCTTCGAGGCGATGCCGATGACCTTGATCGGGGACTTGTTCGAGCGGTTGAGCAGCGCGGCCGAGCCGGCAGTGGAACCCACGTCGATGGCGCCGGCGCGCAGGGCCTCGTTTGCCTTGTTGGAACCGGCCGACTGCACCCAGTTCACGGTGACGCCCTTGTCCTTCAGCGCGGCCTCGAGCCAGCCCTTCTCCTTCAGGACGAGGGAAAGCGGGTTGTAGGTCGCGTAGTCGATGTTCAGGGTGCTCGACGCCGCCTTGGCGTCGGACCCTCCCGAGCCCTCGCCGGCGCAGCCGGCCAGGAGGGCGGCCGCGGCGGCCAGGGCGGTGCCGGCCAGGAGCGCGCGGCGGGTGAAGGGGGAGCGGGTGCTGGTCATCGAGGTGTCCTTCTGGGTGGGTGCTGAGTGCTGAGTGGGGTTGCCGCGATTTCCTCCCTCGCGTACTGCACGGTCACCACGAGCGGTGGCGGTGGTGGCCGTGCAGTACGCGAGGTTCGGGCGGGCGAGGGGCGCCATGGGTTCGCGAGACGGGACGCGCGGGGCGTCTCGCCGAGAGAGTGCTGGAGGGAGGCGGTGCGCGCCGCTCCCGGGTGGGACCGCGACGCCGCGCGGTCCCGGGGGCGCTGCCGGCTAGGCAGAGGGGGCGTGCACGCCGAGCTGGCCCAGGATGCGGTGACGCAGGGCCACGAGCTCCGGGTTCTCGTCCGCGCGCGGGCGGGGCGCCGCGACCGTGTGGATCTCCGCGATCCCGGCCGGCGAACCGGCGGGTGCGCCGGCCTCCCGGCCCAGGACCACCACGCGATCGGCGAGGCGCAGGGCCTCGTCGACGTCGTGGGTCACGAGCAGCACGGTGGTCGGGTGGGCCGCGTGCACGGTCAGCAGAAGCTCCTGCATGCGCAGGCGGGTCAGGGCATCCAGGGCGCCGAAGGGCTCGTCGAG
>JALAHE010000108.1 GCA_022712075.1 Galactobacter sp. | reverse complement strand
GTGCTGACCTCGTGCTCGCGCAGGGCGTCGTCGTTAATGAACCATCCGGGGACCGTCACGAAGTCCCACGCCCGCTCGATCCCGCACGGCAGGTGCCCTCGCACCCGCAGGGCGTCCGGATTGTCCGGCCACTCGTTCACCTGTGTCCGTTGCGCTCCGGTGGTGCCCTCGGCTCGCGCTGATCCGGCCTGTTCCGTGCTCATGCCACCATCATGCTGGTGCGCGGGCGCCACGCGCCAGGGTTTGCCCGTGGTTCACGCGCCTCACCTGACACTGTCAGGGAGGGGGTGCACACTGCAGGCACAGCGCGCGGCGGGGCACCGCGAGGCGCGCACCGATCGAGGAGACGCACATGGGATTCCTGACCCCGCAGGCCACCGGAGAACTCGGTGTGCTGAAGACCTACGCCCTGCAGCAGCTGGCCCAGATCCGCACCACCGTGGTGGGCCTCAGCAACGAGCAGGCGCACTCGCACCCCACGGCCTCCGCCCTCAACCTCACGGGTTTGCTGCGCCACGCGGGCGCCGTCGGCGTCTATTGGTCGGCCTGCGCCGTGGCGGCGCCCGACGCGCCGCAGATCCCCGACGGTTTCGAGGACCTGCCGCTGGAGGACCTCATCGCGGACGAGTCAATGCTGGAGGAGACGCTCGTGTACTTCGACCGGTGCGTGGACATCACCACCGCCAACTTCGATGCGGTCACCGACCTCTCGGCCCCCGTCCCGGTGCCGCCCGCACCGTGGTACCCGCCGGAGCTCAAGAGCTGGGAGGCACGCTGGTGCCTGGCCCACATCAGCACCGAGGTGGCCAGGCACACGGGCCACGCCGACATCATCCGCGAGTCGATCGACGGCAAGGGGGCCTACGAGCTCAACAACCTCGCCGAGGCGCTCTGAGCCTCGGCGCCTGCGCGCAGGGCGGCGCCGAGGCTCAGAGCGCCGCCCGCCACCGCTCGGCTAGACGCCGTCGGCCCACTCGAGGAAGCGCGCCGCAACGTCAGAGCCACCGTCGGGATGCCGGGTGATCACCACCACGGTGTCGTCGCCCGCGATGGTCCCCAGGATGTCGGGAAGCAGCGAGTGATCAATCGACTGAGCCAGGAAGTTCGCGGCGCCCGGCGGCGTGTGCAGGACCACGAGGTTGGCGCTGGACTCCGCGGCGACGAGCAGCTCAGCGCACAGGCGCGTGAGCCGCGCGTCAAGCACCTCTGCCCCCGCCTCCAGGCCGGCCGCACGCGGGGACTCCTCGTCCTCGCTGCGCAGCGCATACACGTGCGTCCCGTCCGACGCCCGCACGCGCGTCGCGCCGAGATCCAGCAGGTCGCGCGAGAGCGTGCCCTGCGTGACCTGGATGCCCTCCGCCGAGAGCAGACCGGCCAGCTCGGCCTGGCTGCGCACGGCGCGCAGGGTCACGAGGGCGCGGATGCGCGCCTGGCGGGCGATCTTGGTGCTCGGTGCGTTGCCTGGCACGCGTGTGCCAGGCAACGCGCCGCGACCGGCGGAGACCTCGCTCATCGCGCCTCAGCCGCGGCGCCGGGCTGATCCGCCGAGAGGCCGGAGCGATCCAGGAGGAAGGTCAGGAGCGCCTTCTGGGCGTGCAGGCGGTTCTCCGCCTCGTCCCACACCACCGACTGCGGGCCGTCGATGACGGAGCCCTCGATCTCGTAGCCGCGGTAGGCCGGCAGGCAGTGCAGCACGATCGCGTCGGGCGCGGCCTGGGCCATCGCGGCGTCGTTCACCGCGTAGTCAGTGAAGAGCTTGAGGCGCGCCTCCTTCTCGTCCTCCTGGCCCATCGACACCCAGGTGTCGGTGGCGACGACGTCTGCACCGGCCAGCGCCTCTGCCGCGGAGGTCGTGACCAGCACCGAACCGCCCGTGAGCGCCGCGCGCTCCTGCGCCGCCTTCACGATGCGCTCCTCGGGCAGGTAACCCTCCGGGCCCGCGATGCGCACGTGCATGCCGGCCGTGACGCCGCCGAGCAGGTACGAGTTGGCCATGTTGTTCGCCGCATCACCCAGGTACGTCAGCGTGAGCCCCTTGAGCTCGCCCTTGTGCTCGCGGATGGTCTGCAGGTCCGCGAGGATCTGGCAGGGGTGGTAGTCGTCGGTGAGGGCATTGACCACGGGGATCGTGGAGTTCGCTGCCAGCTCCTCGAGCTGGTCCTGCCCGAAGGTGCGCCACACGACGGCGGAGAGCATCCGGGAGAAGACGCGCGCCGAATCGGCGACGGTCTCCTTGTGCCCCAGCTGCGCCTCGCCCGGATTGATGATGAGCGGATTGCCGCCCAGGTCCGCCACGCCGGCGGAGAAGGACAGGCGCGTGCGCGTGGAGGTCTTGTCGAAGATGATCGCCACGGTCTGCGGCCCGGCCAGCGGGGTGCGCGAGTAGCGATCGGCCTTCAGCGCGGCGGCGAGGTCGAGGACCTCGGCCTGCTCGGCGGGACTCAGGTCGGTGTCGACCAGGAAGTGGCGCACGGGAGTGCCCGACGACGCGGGGCTGGGCTGGGCGGTCATCTCAAGACTCCTTGGTGGTGGACTGGGCGGCCAGCTGGGCGGAGGCCGTAGCGACGAGGGAGGGGAAGGCCTGCACGAACGTGCCAAGCTGCTCCCGCGTCACGATGAGCGGCGGCGCGAGGCGCACCGTGTCGGGGCCCGTGGCGTTCACGATGAACCCGGCGTCGAGGCCCGCCTGGACGATGAGCGGGGCCAGCCCCTCCTCGACCTTGATGCCCACAAGCAGGCCGCGGCCGTGCACGCCGTGCACCTCGTCGAGGGCCAACAGCTGCTCGGTGAGCCACTCACCGGTCTCGCGGACGTGGCGCAGCAGCGACTCGTGCTCGATCACGTGCAGGGTGGCGAGGGCGGCGGCGGTGGCCATGGGGTTGCCGCCGAAGGTCGTGCCGTGCTGGCCGGCCGTGAGCAGCGCCGAGACCTCGGGGCCGAACGTCAGCATGGCGCCGATCGGCACGCCTCCGCCGAGCCCCTTGGCCAGCGTCATGGCGTCGGGAATGACCCCCTCGGAGGCGAACCACGCACCCGTGCGGCCGATGCCGGTCTGCACCTCGTCGACGATCATGAGCGCGCCGGCCTCGCGGGTCACCTCGCGGACGGCCTGCAGGTAGCCCTCGGGCAGCGGCAGCACGCCGGCCTCGCCCTGGATGGGCTCCACGATGACCGCCTGGACGCTCTCGTCCACGGCGGCGCGCAGCGCCTCGACATCGCCGGCCGGGATCCACTCGACGCCGCCGGGCAGCGGCTCGAAGGGCTCGCGGTAGGCGGGCTTCCACGTCATGGACAGGGCGCCCGCGGTGCGGCCGTGGAAGGAGTGCTCGAGGGCGATGATGCGCGTGCGCGGCGCCTCGGCCGTGCCCCTGTTGCGGCGGGCCAGCTTGAAGGCGGCCTCGTTCGCCTCGGTGCCGGAGTTGGCGAAGAAGGCGTGCGAGCCCTCGGGGGCGTTCGCGAGGCTCAGCAGGCGCTCCGCCAGCGCGATCTGCGTGGGCGAGGCGAAGAAATTGGAGACGTGGCCGAGCGTCGCGAGCTGGCTCGAGACGACGGAGGTGAGGAAGGGATGGGCGTGGCCCAGGGCGTTGACGGCGATGCCGCCGAGCAGGTCGAGGTACGCCTTGCCGTCCGCGTCCCACACCGTGGCGCCCGAGCCGCGCACCAGCACGCGCTGCGGCGTGCCAAAGACGCCGAGCAGCGAGCGGTCGTAGCGGCGCAGCAGCTCCTCGCCCCGCAAAGCCGAGAGGGCCGCCAGGCCGTCTCCCGCGAGCGCCGCCGCGGCGGCGCCGACGGGCGCCTCCGGCGACACAGCGTCGTCGGGCTGGGTGTTCTGCGCGTTCACGCGTTCTCCTCCTCGGTTTCCGGGACCACCTGGGTCCCGACGCCGGCCGAGGTGAAGACCTCGAGCAGCATGGTGTGCGGCTGGCGCCCGTCCACGATGTGGGCACGCGGGACGCCGGCGTCCAGGGCGGCCAGGCAGGCCTTCATCTTGGGGATCATGCCCGACTCGAGCGAGGGGAGCATGCGGCGCAGCTCCCCGGCGTCGAGCGAGCTGATGAGGCTCGAACGATCCGGCCAGTTGGCGTAGAGGCCCTCGACGTCCGTCAGGATGACGAGCTTGGAAGCGCCCAGGGCGCCGGCCAGGGCCGCCGCGGCGGTGTCGGCGTTGACGTTGAGCACCTCGCCCGTGGGCTTGCCGTTCGCGTCGATCTCCGGCGCGACCGTGGAAATCACGGGGATGCGGCCGGCCTCGATGAGGTCCTCCACGGCCGTGGGATCCACGCCCGTCACCTCGCCGACGAGACCAAGGTCCACCTCCACGCCGTCCACGACGGTGCCGGTGCGGGCCGCCCGCAGGAGGCGGCCGTCCTCGCCCGAGAGGCCGACGGCGTAGCGGCCGTGCTCGTTGACCAGGCCGACGAGCTCGCGCCCCACCTGGCCCGTGAGGACCATGCGGACGACTTCCATGGCCTCGGGTGTCGTGACGCGCAGGCCCCCGCGGAACTCCGACTCCACGCCGAGGCGATCGAGCATCGCGTTGATCTGCGGGCCGCCGCCGTGCACCACCACCGGATGGATCCCGGCGTGGTGCAGGAACACGATGTCCTCGGCGAAGGCGCGGCGCAGCGTGTCATCCACCATGGCGTTGCCGCCGTACTTGATGACCATGCGGCTGCCGGCGAAGCGCGTGATCCAGGGAAGGGCCTCGACGAGGGCCTCCGCCTTGCGCTGCGCGGCGGCCAGGCGCTCGCTCTGTTCCGTTGGATCCATGGCTGTGCTCTTTTGCATCGAGGGTTCTTCCTGCGTCCTGCGTTCCTGCTGCGGGGTGCTGGCCCGGGCCCGGGCTCAGCTCGAGTAGGCGGAGTTCTCTTCCACGTAGTCGTGCGTGAGGTCGTTGGTCCAGACCGTGGCCTGCTCGGCGCCGGCCTTGAGGTCGATGACGACGCTGACCTCGCGGGCGGAGGCCAGGTCGACGAGCGAGCGGTCCTCCCCCACGCCGCAGCCGCGGCAGACCATGACGCCGTTGATCGTGACGTCGAGGTCGCTCGGCTCGAACGCCGCCTTCGTGGTGCCGACCTCGGAGAGCACGCGGCCCCAGTTCGGATCGTTGCCGAAGATCGCGGTCTTGAAGAGGTTGGAGCGCGTGACGGCGCGGGAGACCTCGAGGGCGTCCTCGAAGCTCGCGGCGTTGATCGTCTGCACGGCGATGTCGTGGCTCGCGCCCTCGGCATCGGCCAGCAGCTGGAGCGCAAGATCGGTGCACAGCTCGGAGAGCAGGGCTGCGAACTCTGCCTCATCCGGCGTGACGCCCGCCGCGCCGGAGGCCATGAGCACCACGGTGTCGTTGGTGGACATGCAGCCATCGGAGTCTGCACGGTCGAAGCTCACGCCGGTCGCCGCGCGCAGGGCTGCGTCCAGCTGGGCGGGGCTCAGCACCGCGTCAGTGGTGATCACCACGAGCATCGTGGCCAGGGCGGGCGCCAGCATGCCTGCGCCCTTGGCCATGCCGCCGATCGTGTAGCCGCTGCCGGCTCGCTGGGCCTGCTTGGGCACGGTGTCGGTGGTCATGATGGAGCGCGCGGCGCCGGCGCCGCCCTCGGCGCTCAGCTGCGCGGAGGCCTCCTCCGCGCCGGCCAGGATCTTCTCCATGGGCAGTCGCTCACCGATCAGGCCGGTGGAGCAGACGACGACGTCGGTGGCCGAGACGCCGAGCAGGGAGGCGACCTCCTCGGCCGTGCGGTGCGTGTCCTGGAAGCCGGGGGCTCCCGTGCAGGCGTTGGCGCCGCCGGAGTTGAGGATGACGGCGTCCACCCGGCCGTCCTTGATGACCTCGCGTGACCAGTGCACTGGCGCGGCGGCGACGCGGTTGGACGTGAAGACGGCGGCGGCGGCGCGCTGCGGGCCCTCGTTGACGACGAGGGCGAGGTCCGGCTTGCCGGAGGCCTTGATGCCGGCCGTCACGCCGGCCGCGCGGAAGCCCGCGGGCGCCGTGACGCCCTGGAGGGCAGCGGCGTCCTCGGCCGAGGTACGCGGGGGCCAGGAGTACTGCGTGTTGGCGGCGTTCACGGTGCCATTCCTTCGATCTCGAGGCCGAGGGTCTCGGGCAGGCCCAGGGCGATGTTCATGGACTGCACGGCGCCGCCGGCGGTCCCCTTGGTCAGGTTGTCGATGACGCACGTGACGATGACCCGGCCGGCGTGGGGATCCACGGCCAGCTGCATCTCCGCGTGGTTGGAGCCCTGGACGTGCTTGGTGTGGGGCCACTGCCCCTCGGGGAGCACGTGAACGAAGGGCTCGTTGCGGTAGGCGTCCTCCCAGGCAGCGCGCACGGAGGCGGCGTCCACGCCCGGCTTGAGGCGCGCCGTCGCGGTCGTCAGGATGCCGCGCGGCATGGGGGCCAGCGTAGGCGTGAACGAAACCTGGACGGCCTCGCCGGCGAGCGCCGAGAAGCCCTGCTCCATCTCAGGTGTGTGGCGGTGCGAACCGCCCACGCCGTAGGGGCTCATGCCGCCCATGACCTCGGAGCCGAGCAGGTGGGTCTTGGCCGACTTGCCGGCGCCGGACGTCCCGGAGGCGGAGACGATGACGACGTCGCGCGGCTCCAGCAGGCCGGCGCTGAAGCCGGGGGCCAGGGCGAGCTGCGCGCTCGTGGGGTAGCAACCGGGAACGGCGATGCGCTTGGAGCCCACGAGGGCCTCGCGGTGTCCGGGCATCTCGGGCAGGCCGTAGGGCCAGGAGCCGGCGTGCGGCGTGCCGTAGAACTTCTCCCAGGCCGTGGGATCCACGAGGCGGTGATCCGCCCCGGCGTCGATCACGAGGGTCTCGGGACCCAGCTGAGCGGCGACGGCGGCGGAGGCGCCGTGCGGAAGCGCGAGGAAGACAACATCGTGGCCGGCCAGGACCTCGGCCGTGGTGTCCTGAAGCACGCGATCCGCGAGGGATCGCAGGTGCGGCTGGAGCTCCCCCAGGAGCGATCCGGCGTTGGAGTGCGCCGTGATGGCCCCGATGGTGACCTCTGGGTGATGGGTGAGGAGCCGGAGCACCTCGCCGCCTGCATAACCACTCGCGCCCGAAACGGCTACCGTGAACGTCATGCACCGATCGTAGCCCCCTTGTATGCAGTGGCGCTAATAAATATGCGATCGTGACGCGCAAAGGAGAGCTCATGCCCGACTATCAGGACCTCATCCGCATCGACCGCTACGGCTCCCCGGAGGAGCTGAGGCTCGTGCAAGACCCCGTGCCGGAGCCAGGACCCGGCGAACTGCTGGTCAAGGTCGCGGCGGTCGGCGTGAACTTCATCGAGACCTACCAGCGCTCTGGTGTGTATCGCGTGCCCCTGCCCTTCTTCCCCGGCTCCGAGGCCTCCGGCACGATCGCGGCGGTCGGCGAGGGCGTGACGGGCTTCGCCGTGGGCGATCTTGTCGCCACGGCGGAGGGCTCCGGCACCTATGCGGAGTTCACCTTGCTCGATGCCCAGCGCGCCGTGAAGGTGCCGGGCGGCGTTGACCCCGTGGAGGCGGCCGCCGTCCCGCTGCAGGGTTTCACGGCCCACTACCTCATCAACGACTCATACAAGGTCAAGGCCGGGGACACCATTCTGACCACGGCGGGCGCCGGCGGCGTAGGCCAGCTGCTGACGCAGATGCTCAAGGCCAAGGGCGCCACCGTCATCACCACCACGTCCTCCCCGGAGAAGGCCGCCATCGCCGCGGCGGCCGGGGCCGACCACGTCCTGCGCTACGACGAGGTGCCGGGTGCCGTGCGGGAGATCACGGACGGCGTGGGCGTGGCTGCGGTGTACGACGGCGTGGGGGCCTCCACCTTCGAGTCCAGCCTGCTCAGCCTGCGCCCGCGCGGCACCATGGTGCTCTTCGGCGGCGCCTCCGGGCAGGTCCCGCCCTTCGATCTGCAGCGGCTCAACGCCCTCGGATCCCTGAGCATCACGCGACCGAGCCTCTCGGCCTTCCTCTCCTCCCCCGCCGAGCGGGCCTGGCGCGCCGGAGAGGTGTTCGGCGCGGTGGCCAGCGGGGAGCTCAAGCTCTCCATCGGCGAGCGCTTCTCCTTGCGACACGCCGACGACGCCCACCGCGCCTTGGAGGGGCGCGGCACCACCGGCAAGGTGCTCCTGGTGCCGTAGCCGGCCGCCCGCGAAGCACAGTTAACGCTAAGGGGCCCGTGGAATCATCGATTCCACGGGCCCTGGTGCGTCCCAGCCGGAAACCCCCCGGTAGCCGGGCGGACACACCGTAGAGGCAACCCCCCGGAAGCCTCGTAGCCACCATGGTAGCCGGAAACTCGACTTTTCGTCAGCCCCTTCATTGCCCCACAGACACGACCGCTAGGATCGTTGTCATTGTTCGGTGCCGCGCATGCGGCGCTCCCCCACCGAAATCGAGATTGACCAACTAATGAGTTCAACCATCCTCATGACAGACCTGTCCCGTGTCCTCACGCCAAAGGCCACCGGCGTGGTGGCGGCCGCCAAGGCCGAATTCGCCACGCACGGCTTTGCCGGTGCCACCACCGATGCGATCGCCCGTAAGGCTGGTGTTTCCCAGCCCTACGTCGTGCGCCTGTTCGGCTCCAAGGAGCGCCTGTTCCTGCGCTGTTGTGCCGAAGGTCACGAGGCGCTCATCTCCTCGTTCCGAGCCGCCATCGCGCGCACTCCCGAGCGTCCGGTCAACCCCGCTGTCATCGGGGCTTGCTACCACGACCTCGTGGAGGACGCGACGGTCCTGAAGCTCATGGTCCAGCAGAACACCATGGGCGATCACCCCACGATCGGCCCCCAGGTGCGCGAATGGTTCATGGACCTCTACCGCTTGCTGCGCCGCGAGGCGGGTCTCCCGGAGGAGGTGGCCCGTACCTTCTTCGCTCGAGGCATGCTCATCAACCAGCTCCTCTCCCTTGGACTCACCCCGGAGGACGAAGAAACCAAGGAGCTGCTGCGCTACCTGGCACCGACCGGTGAACGACCGGCGCCGGGAGCCTGACGCACCCGTTCACCTCCCGTACACTTCCGATCCCTAGCGTGGTGCGCGCCCTCCCTCCCGGGAGGGGCACACCGGCCGGGGGCGACCAGACGTCAGTCCTCCGGTCTTAACTACAGGAGGTCGCGGTGCCCAGCACCCCCGACGTGGCACCCCCAGCCGTCCCCGCGGGCGCCGGCACCGACGCATCGGCCCGCCGGGAGGCCGACGGCGCCTCCCTCTTCGCCGCCCAGTTCCCGGGAGGCGAGCGCGCGCCAGAGCCGCGCACCCTTCTCGACATCCTCCGGGCAAGCGCCGCCGCGCATCCCGAGGCCCCCGCCATCGACGACGGGGAACTCCTGCTTGATTACGCCGGATTGCTCCAGGCCGTGGATTCCCTGGCCGAGCGCTTGCGCGCCGCGGGCCACGGGGCGGGCGATCGCATCGGCATCCGGCTTCCCTCCGGCACCCGCCAGCTCTACGTCAGCATCCTCGCGGTGCTCGCGATCGGCGCGGCCTACGTCCCGGTTGACGCCGACGACCCGGCCGAGCGCGCCGAGCTCGTCTTCGGCGAGGCGGGCGTCGCGGCGCTCCTGACGCAGCTCGACGGCGATGCCGTCGCCGTTCCGGCCCGCGCGCCGGGTTCCGCAGCGGCTCCGAGCCGCGAACCGCTCATCACCGATGACGCGTGGATCATCTTCACCTCCGGCTCCACCGGCACCCCCAAGGGCGTGGCGGTGACCCATCGCAACGCCGCCGCCTTCGTCGACGCCGAGGCCAGGATCTTCCAGCAGGCCGAGCCGCTCGGCCCGGGCGACCGCGTGCTCGCCGGCCTCTCGGTGGCCTTCGATGCCTCGTGCGAGGAAATGTGGCTCGCCTGGCGTCACGGCGCCTGCCTGGTTCCAGCGCCGCGCGAGCTCGTGCGGACCGGCGCCGACCTTGGCCCGTGGCTCTCCCAGCGCGGCGTCACCGCCGTCTCCACCGTCCCCACGCTCGCGGCCCTCTGGCCGGCCGAGGCGCTCGAGGAGGTGCGCCTGCTGATCTTCGGCGGCGAGGCCTGCCCGCCCGAACTGGCCGCCCGCCTGGCCCAGCCCGGCCGCGAGGTCTGGAACACCTACGGCCCCACCGAGGCCACCGTCGTGGCCTGCGCCGCCCCGCTCACGGGCGAGGGGCCGGTGCGGATCGGCCTGCCCCTGGACGGCTGGGACCTGGCCGTCGTGGATCCCGCGACCGGGATCCCCGTGGCCGAGGGCGCCACGGGCGAACTCATCATCGGCGGCGTGGGCTTGGCCAGATATCTCGACCCCGAGAAGGACGCGGCCAAGTACGCCCCCCTACCGACCCTCGGCTGGGAGCGGGCCTATCGCTCGGGCGACCTCGTGGTCAACGATCACCTCGGCCTGCTCTTTGTCGGCCGCGCCGACGACCAGGTGAAGGTCGGAGGCCGCCGCATCGAACTCGGCGAGCTGGACAGCGCGCTGCAGAACTTGCCCGGTGTCTCCGGCGCGGCGGCCGCCGTGCGCACCACCGCGGCCGGCAATCAGATCTTGGTCGGCTACCTGGCCGCCGACCACGAGCTCGATCTCAAGGCGGCCCGCGAGACGCTCTTGGTCGACCTTCCGGCCGCCCTCGTGCCGCTCCTCGCGCAGCTCGAGTCCCTGCCGACCAAGACGAGCGGCAAGGTGGACCGGGCCGCCCTTCCGTGGCCCCTCCCGGGCGCGGAGCAGGCCGACAACGGCGCGCTGGCCGCCCTGGACGAGGACGCCGGCTTCATCGCGCGCTCCTTCTCCGATGTGCTCGGCGGGGCGCCTGGCGGGCTCGATGCCGACTTCTTCGCTGTGGGAGGCGGCTCGCTCACGGCGGCCCGGCTCGTGTCGCTGTTGCGCGAGCGGCACCCGCAGGTGACGGTGGCCGACCTCTATTCGCATCCCCGCCTCGGGGCGCTGATCGATTTCCTCGGCGCCTCCACTGCCACGCCGCCGCCCCCGCCGCGCGAGGTTGCGCGGACGCGGCGCGGCGCCCAGTTCGCGCAGACGCTGGCCGGCATCCCGCTCTTTGTGCGCGTGGGCATGCGCTGGCTGACCTACCTGGCCATCGGCGGCAATCTGCTCAGCGCCGCCGGCGTGCTGCAGGGCCACCACGTCGTCTCTTGGTGGTGGATCCTCCTCAGCTGGGCGCTCTTCGTGAGCCCTCCCGGCCGCATGGCCCTGTCCGTCGTGGCCTCCCGCCTGCTCCTGCGGGGCGTTGGCCCCGGCGAGTACCCGCGCTCTGGTTCCGTGCACCTGCGGCTGTGGCTCGCCCAGCACATCGCCGACCTCGTGGACCCGGTCTCCCTGGCCGGGGCCGTCTGGGTCAAGCGCTACGCCCGCGGGCTCGGCGCCACGATCGGCAAGGACGTCACCCTGCACTCCGTGCCGCCCGTGACGGGGCTGCTGCGCATCGGCGACGGCGCCTCGATCGAGCCCGAGGTGGACCTCTCCGGCTACTGGATCGACGGCGACCGCCTCATCATCGGCGAGCTGAGCATCGGCGAAGACGCCGTCGTGGGCGCCCGCAGCACCCTGCACCCCGGCGCCAAGGTGGGCGACGGCGCCGACGTGGCCCCCGGCTCCGCCGTCATCGGCAAGGTCAAGGCCCGCGCGGCCGTCGCCGGTTCGCCCGCCCGCCGCATCGGCAAGGCCCGCGGGGCCTGGCCTGACACTGTTCCCCCGAGCCACCGCGGCGCCAAGCTCGGCTTCGCGCTCGGCGGCGCCGGGCTTGCCCTGCTCCCCTGGGTCTCCGTGGCGCTCGCGGTGCTCGCCGCCACCCCCTTCCTGCGCGGGCACGCCTCCCTCGGCGAGGCGGCGTCGTCGCTCTGGCTGGCGCTGCCCCTGGCCGCCGCCGTGTGGTTCCTCTCCACGGCGCTCATCATCCTCATTACGGTGCGCCTGCTCTCGCTCAAGATCACCGAGGGCTGGCACCCGGCCGAGGGCGCCGTCGCCTGGCGGATCTGGGCCACGGAGCGCCTGCTCGACGTGGCTCGAGACCTGCTCTTCCCGCTGTACGCCTCGCTCGCCACCCCCGTGTGGCTGCGGCTGCTCGGCGCCAAGGTGGGGCGCGACGTCGAGGCCTCGACGGTTCTGCTCATCCCGAAGATGACAACGATCGGCGACGGCGCCTTCCTCGCCGACGACACGCTCGTCGCCTCCTACGAGCTCGGCGGCGGCTGGCTGCACGTGGCCCCGGCCAAGGTGGGCAAGCGCGCCTTCCTCGGCAACTCCGGCATGGCGGCTGCGGGTCGCCGCGTGCCCAAGGGCGGCCTCGTTGCCGTCCTCTCCGCGACCCCGCCCAAGGCCAAGGCCGGCTCGTCGTGGCTCGGCAGCCCGCCGGTGAAGCTGCGCCGCGCCGCCGTCGAGGCCCAGGATGAGCGCACCTACGCCCCACCCACGCGGCTCAAGGTGGCCCGCGGCGCCTGGGAGCTCCTGCGGCTCCTGGCCGTCCTCGCCACCGTGGCGACGGCGGCCGGGGTGCTCCTGGTCCTTGACGTCCTCTGGAACAGCTGGGGGCCGCTCGCCGCCGTCCTCCTCTCCGGCGCGGTCTTGCTCGCCGCCGGCGGGGCTGCGGCGCTCGTCGCGATCGCCGTCAAGTGGCTCCTTGTGGGGCGCCTGCGCGAGGGCGAGCACCCGCTCTGGAGCTCGTTCATCTGGCGCAACGAGGTGGTTGATGCCTTCATCGAGATGCTCTGCGCCCCGTGGTTCGCCCGCGCCGCCTCCGGCACGCCCGCGCTCGTCTGGTTCCTGCGCGGGCTGGGCGCCAAGATCGGCCATGGCGTGTGGTGCGAGAGCTATTGGCTGCCCGAGGCCGACCTCGTGCGCCTCGGCGACTCCTCGACCGTCAACCGCGGCTGCGTGGTGCAGACCCACCTCTTCCACGACCGCGTCATGGCGATCGACACGGTTGACCTCGCAGCGGGCTCGACCCTCGGCCCCAACTCCGTCATCCTCCCGGCCGCCGCGCTCGGCGCCGGATCGACCACGGGACCCGCCTCGCTTGTCATGCGCGGCGAGCTGGTCCCGGCCGGTTCGCGGTGGACGGGCAACCCCGTGGAGCCGTGGGCCGACGCGGAACGGTAGCCTGCTCCACACACGCACGAGACACGCCACGGCCCCGAGGGGCTGGACGCCAGGACCCCACACGCAGAGAAGAAGCGCAGCATGAGCCACTCCCACGCCGGCCAGGCGGCCGCCGAGGCACCCGACCCGTACTCCCCGCACACGGGGAACGGGAGCCTCCACGTCGAGCGCTACGAGCTTGAGCTCGCCTGCAAGCTCGGCGGCAATCGCTTGGACGGCACCGCGACCCTGCGGCTCGTGGCCCGCCCCGGCACCGAGCGCGCCGAGCTAGACCTCGTGGGGCTGGCGGTCCACCGCATCAACGTCGACGGCAAGAAGGTCACGTTCAAGCACCGCCACTCGCGGCTCTCCTTCCCGCTGCCCGCCAAACACGCCGGGGCTCCGGTCGAGGTGCAGATTCGCTACGGCGGCAACCCCGGGCCGCGGCTGGGGCCGTGGGGCGACGTGGGCTGGGAGGAGCTCGAGGACGGCGTGCTCGTGGCCGGGCAGCCCGACGGCGCCTCCACATGGTTCCCCTGCAACGACACCCCGGGAGACAAGTCGGCGTACCGGATGAGCATCACCACGGACGCCGGCTACCGGCCCGTAGCTCCAGGGCTGCTCGTGGAACACCGGCGCACCTCGAGCCGCGAAACGTGGGTCTTCGAGCAGGAGGCCCCCACGGCCGCCTACCTCGCCACGCTGCAGATAGGCCGCTACCAGCCGCGCCCCCTCGGGCAGGCGGGGGCGCAGGGCACGCCGCTCACGCTCTACAGCTCCGATGCCCAGGCGGTGCGCGCCCAGATCACGTTCTCCGATCAGGCGGATCTCCTCGAGGCCTTCGAGGAAGCGTTCGGCCCCTACCCGTTCGCGAGCTACGGGGCGGTCGTCACGGAGGACGAGCTTGAGATCCCGCTCGAGGCGCAGGGCCTGTCGGTGTTCGGGGACAACCACCTCACGCGGGCCTGGGAGGCCCAGCGGCTCATCGCGCACGAGTTCGCCCATCAGTGGTTCGGCAACTCCCTCACCGTGCGCGGGTGGCGCGATGTCTGGATGCACGAGGGCTTCGCCTGCTATGCCGAGTGGCTCTGGTCCGAGGCTTCCGGCTCCACTCCCCTGCGCGAGCGCGCGTGGCGGGCCTGGGCCGGGCTCCAGGCCGGCCCGCAGGACCTGCGCATCGGGGACCCCGGCCCCGCCGATATGTTCGACGATCGGGTCTACAAGCGCGGGGCCCTCACGGTCTTGGCGCTGCGCGTGGAGCTGGGCGACGAGCGCTTCACCCGCATGCTGCACGCCTGGACCGCGGAGCACCGTCACGGCAGCGTGGACCGTGCGCTCTTCGAGGCCCACCTGCTCGCCCACGCGGCGCCCGGCCAGGATCCCCTGAGGGTGCTCTCCGCGTGGCTCGACCGCGAGGATCTCCCGCCCTTTCCCCAGCCCTAGACTTGATGCATGGCTTCGCGACCGGTTCAGGTGAACATCACTGCAGAGGACGAGCTGGCGCTCGGTGGGTTCTGGGCTGCTGCCCTGGGGTGGGAGAGCGAGGAAGAGGCGCCCGGCGTGCTCAACCTGCTCCCGGCGGGCCTGAGCTGGCCCAGCGCTGACGCGCTCACCATGGACATCGTCCGTGTACCGGAGGGTGATCCGGCGAGGCACCGCGGCCATCTCGACCTCGCCACCCACTCCCTCGAGCACCAGTCCCGGTGGGTGCAGGAGCTGCTCGCGCTCGGCGCGCGGCGCAAGGACGTGGGCCAGGGCGAGGTGCCGTGGGAGGTGCTCGAGGATCCCGAGGGCAACGTCTTCTGCGTGCTCGAGCCGCGCCCGGAATACGCCACCACCGGGCCGATCGCGGCTGTCGTCACCGAGTGCACCGACGTGGCGCCGCTCAAGGCCTTCTATGCCGAGGCGACCGACTGGGTCATCGTGGACGACGAGGCCGACTTCGTGAGCTTCCGCTCCCCCAGCGGCGTGGGCCCGTTTGTCGAGTTCCTGCAGGTCCCGGAGCCGGGGCGCTTCCCGACCCGCCTGCACCTTGACCTCAAGGCCTACCCCGGCGGCTCTGCCGCGGACGAGGCGGCCAGGCTCGAGGCCCTCGGGGCCACCCGCACCGACACCGCGCCGGCCGGGGCCAGCTGGGTCACACTGCAGGACCCCGAGGGCAACGAGTTCTGCGTCCTCGCGGCGGGCTAGGCCTCGCCCGGTCCCTGGTGTGGGGGAACGCCGTAGCGGTAGCGCAGGTTCTCCACGAAGGCGCGGATGGGTTCGCCCTGCTTGGCACGCCCGCCGCTGCTGAGCCAGTGCAGCTGCACACCCTCGGTCATGGCGATCATCTGGTAGGCCACCAGATCCACTGGAATCGAGGGGTCGATCTCGCCCGCGTCGATGCCCGTGAGCATGGCGTGCTGGAGCACATCGACGCAGAGATCCCGGTGCGTCGTGACCCAGCCGTGGGCCGGGTGCTCGCGGTCCCCCGCCTGGGCGCGCATCGTCGAGTACAGCTGCAGCGCACCGGGCTGGTGCACCACGGCGTCCAGCAGCGGTGCCCAGGCCTCGAGGCCCGCCCAGCCGCGGCCCTGGGCCCCCGCGAAGTATGCGGAGATGTTCTTGGCGTCAACGAGGTTCAGCGTGGAGGCGAACAAGGCCTCCTCCGTGGGGAAGTGCTGCTTCAAGCGGGATTCGGGGATGCCCGAATCCTGTGCGAGCACCGAAGCGGGCAGTCGCTCGAAGCCGTGCTTGGCAAGGTAGTTGGCGGCGGCGTCAAGGATGCGTCCACGCTCGCTATTGCGGCCGAGGGGTCCGGGGATGGAGGCCTGCGGCAAGGTGTTGCGCTCGGTGGGAGACATGCGGCCAGTCTAGGCATTATGAACGCGTTAGACGAGACCTAAAAGCTGAACAAAAAGATCTTGAAGAGCACTCTTTGAGGGGGACTAATGAAGACCCAATTCCTTAGTCCCCAGCCACGCGGGGCCCGGTAGCGCGCCTCCGTCCGGCGTCGCCACGCTAAGGGCGCACAACAGCGCCGTGCCGGGAACCGGATGCACGACGGCGGCCGATACGGTTCGCCGGGCGCCGTCCGGTGCCGCTTCGCCCGGCGATGCGACCCCGTGCCGGCCGCGGCCGGCCGCCGCTCCGAGGGTGAGCGCCACGGCGAGGACGGGCCCGGTCTCCGGTGCGGGAGCAGGGGCAGGGGCAGGTACCAGCCCCTCCCCCCTTGCTTTGCCCTCCGCCTCGGCGATCGCCCAGGACTCCGCGGTGCCGACGTAGCCGGGCGCTCCCGGGTCGAACGCCGGATCGCCAGGATCGACGAGATCGACGCCGAGCGCCCACCCGGGCGGCGCCACGGCGGCCACACCCCACCCGGCAGCGCGGGAGAGGCTCGCCGAGGCCACCACCGCGCCCGTGAGGGTGTCGACCAGGGCCGGCGCGCCGTGCCCACCCTCCCCGCACCGGGGGCAGAAGGAAGCAACGGACAGCCGCGCCGCCGGCACGCCGAGTGCGGCGGCCCCTGCAACGCGCAGAAGCCTCCGCCCGGCGAGGAAGCGCTCGCGCACCGCGGGCAAGGTGAAGGCCGCAGCCCGTTCGAGTTCGGCGGCACTCGGAGTGCCGAAGCCCTCGGCCGGCTCGGCGGCGCCCAGCGCTTCGCGTCCAGCGTCCCCGGCCGCCCGGCCGAAACCGAGGCCAGAACCGGGGCCGGAACTGGGCCCGTTGTCGGGGAAACCCTCAAGCGGCGCGGCGAGGAGCCACACCGTCCCCGGCGCGCTCATGCGTCGGTGACGTCCTCGAAGCGCCCGTCGAAGGTGGCAGCGACGTCGTCGGCGTTGACCACGAGCGCCAGCCCGTGCCGCCCAGCGCCGAGCGAGACTCGCTGGCCGCGCAGGGAGGCATCGAGCACCACCGGCAGGGGCGTGGTGGTGCCGAAGGGCGTGATGGTGCCGCGCGCGTAGCCCGTGACGGCCTTGGCGCCGTCGGCGTCCGGCATCGTCAAGCGGTTCTCGCCCAGGAGGGCGCGCAGCTTGGGCCAGGAGAAGCGGCGATCCCCGGGCACCAAGACGAGCAGGTGCTCGCCCTCGGTGCGGCGCACCACGAGCGTCTTCACGATCTCGCGGGATTCGACGCCGAGCGCCGCTGCCGCCTCCTCGAGGGAGCCGACGCGCCCGTGGGAGCGCACCTCGTGCTCGATGCCCGCGGCCCGCGCGGCGAGCGTGGCCGGGGTGTCGGAAAGGTCGGGGGCGGCGTTCGCCGCGTTGTTCTCAGCTGCCATGACAGCGAGCCTACGCGCCAGCGCCGCCCACCACAGCGAGACGGCGCCCGCCCCGGAAAGGGGCGAGCGCCGTCGTCGTGCCCCGGCCGCCCGGCCGGGAGGGGTGCTGCGTCAGCCGCGGGCCTGGGCCCCGAAGCGCTCGGCTGCGACGGCCACGGCCGCCTCGCGGGCCGCCGAGGCCTCATCGGCCGTCAGCGTGCGGTCCGTGGCGCGGAAGCGCAGGGCAAACGCGAGCGACTTGGAGCCGGGCTCGATGCCCTGACCCCGGTAGTCGTCGAAGAGCTCGGCGTGCTCCAGGAGCTCGCCCGCCCCCTCGCGCAGGGCCTCGAGAACCTGCGCGGCGGAGAGCTCGGCCGGGACCACGAGGGCCACGTCCTGCGTCGCCGCGGGGAAGCTGGAGAGGTCCTGCTGCGCCACGATGGACTCGGGCGCCGCGGCGAGGAGCTCGCGCACGTCGACCTCCATGGCCACGGTGCGCTCGGGGAGATCGTTCGCGGCCAGGTAGTCGGGGTGCAGCTCGCCTGCCCAACCGACCAGCGCGCCCTCGGCCGTCTCCAGGCGGGCGCAGCGGCCCGGGTGGAAGGCCTGGTGCGTACCCTGCGTCACGCGCAGCTCGGCGCCGAGGGTATCGGAGACGAGGCGCGCGGCGTCGAGCGCATCGGCCCAATCCCACGCGCGCGCCGACTCGCCCAGGGCGCCGTTCGACACGCGCCCGGAGAGCACGGCGGCGAGGTGCCACGGCTGATCCGGGATGCCGGCGTTGAGGTCCTGCAGCTCGGCGTCGCTCGGGCGGGCGCCGCCGGCGGGCAGCGTCGCGGAACCGAGCTGCTCGCGCGGCCAGAACACGAGGCCACCCTCGAAGAGCGCCGTGTCGCGGAAGCCGCGCGAGGCGTTGCGGCGGGCGATCTCCAGCAGGCCCGGCAGCAGCGAGGTGCGCAGCCAGCCGAACTCGGCCGAGATCGGGTTGGCCAGGTGAACGGCGGGTACCTCGGTGCCCTCCACGGGCGCGCCGAAGGTGGCGTTCTGCGCCTGCGAGACGAACGGGTACGCGAGCACCTCGGTCAGGCCCGCGGCGGCGAGCGCGTCAAGCACGCGGCGCTTGGAGCGCTGCGCGCCCGTCAGGCCGCGCCCGGGGGGCGCCACGGGCAGGGTGGACGGGATCTGCTCGTAGCCGACGAGGCGCGCGATCTCCTCGATGAGGTCATCGGCGATGTCCATGTCGGGGCGCCAGGAGGGAACGGTGACCAGATCGGCGTCGGCCCCCTCCTCAACCGTGCAGCCAACGCCCGTGAGCGAGGAAAGCTCCTGCTCGCGGGTGTACTCCACGCCAACGCGCGCGGCGGCGGCGCCGTGCGGGAGGCTCACGGTGACGGGAGCCGGGCGGGTGCCGGCGTCGCCGCCGCGGCCCGTGTCGGTGCAGCCACCGAGCTCGACGAGCAGGTCCACGGCGCGCTGGGCCGCCTTGTCGGCGACCCCCCAGTCCACGCCGCGCTCGTTGCGCTTGGACGCCTCGGAGGGCAGCTTGTGGCGGCGCTTGGTGCGGCCCATGGAGACGGCGTCGAAGTGCGCCGACTCGATGAGGACGGTGCGCGTGGAGGCCGAGACCTCGGTCGCGGCGCCGCCCATGATGCCGGCCAGGCCGATGGGGCCGGACGCGTCGGTGATGAGCAGGTCCTCGGCGTGGAGCGTGCGCTCCTTGCCGTCCAGCGTGGTCAGCTTCTCGCCGGCCGCGGCGCGGCGCACCACGATGTCGCCGTTCAGGGTGTCGCGGTCGTAGAAGTGCAGGGGCTGGCCCAGCTCCCACATGACGTAGTTGGAGACGTCCACCGCCAGGGAGATGGGGCGCATGCCGGCCAGGCGCAGGCGCTCGGCCATCCAGGCCGGGGTCGTCGCCTCGGGATCCAGGCCCGTGACCTCGCGGGTCACGAAGCGATCGCAGCCCACGTTGCCGCGGATGGGGGCCTCGTCCTTGAGCTCGACGCCGATCGCCGCCTCGCTCGGCGCGGCGACGGTGACGCGGCCGGCCGGGTCGGAGAACGCCGTGCCCGTGGCGAGCGCGTATTCGCGGGCCACGCCGCGGATGGAGAAGCAGTAGCCGCGGTCCGGGGTCACGTTGATCTCGGCGGCCTCGTCGGTCACGCCGAGCAGCGGCAGCGCCTCCTGGCCCACCTCGGGGTCCAGGCCAAGATCGCGGAAGACGAGGATGCCGTCGTGATCGTCGCCGAGGCCCAGCTCGCGCGCCGAGGCGAGCATGCCGGCCGAGACGTGGCCGTAGGTCTTGCGCGGGGTGATGCGGAAGTCGCCGGGCAGCACGGCGCCCGGGAGCGTCACGACCACCTTGTCGCCGACCTCGAAGTTGTGGGCGCCGCAGATGATGCCCTGCACGCCGGAGGGGTCGATGCCCTCTCCCGTCAGGGTCTGCTCCGTGCCCTCGGGCACCACGCGCACGGTGCACCAGTTGATGACCTTGCCGTTCTTCTGGGGCTCCTCCTCGCGGGTGAGCACCTGGCCCACCACGATGGGGCCCTGCAGGGAGTCGAGGGGACGGATCACGTCCTCCTCCTCGAGGCCGACCCTGACCAGAGCGGCCATGACGTCCTCGGCGGTGGCGCCGGCGGGCACCTCGGCGTTTTCACGCAGCCATGAAAGGGGAATACGCATGGTTCAGATCTCCATCCCGAAGTGCTGGCTGAAGCGGACGTCGCCTTCGATCATGTCGTGCATGTCGGGGACGTCGTTGCGGAACATGAGCGTGCGCTCCACGCCCATGCCGAAGGCAAAGCCGGAGTAGACCTCCGGGTCGATGCCGCCGGAGCGCAGCACATTGGGGTGCACCATGCCGCAGCCGCCCCACTCGATCCAGCGCGGGCCGCCCTTGGCACCGGGGTGCCAGATGTCCAGCTCGGCGCTCGGCTCGGTGAACGGGAAGTAGGAGGGGCGCAGGCGGATCTTGGCCTCGGGGCCGAACATCTGGCGCGCGAAGTGCTCCAGGGTGCCCTTGAGGTCGGCCATCGTCAGGCCCTTGTCGACGGCCAGGCCCTCGAACTGGTGGAACACGGGGGTGTGCGTCGCGTCCAGCTCGTCGGTGCGGAAGGTGCGGCCGGGGCACAGCACGTAGATCGGCACCTCGCGATCCAGCATGGAGCGGATCTGCACGGGCGAGGTGTGGGTGCGCAGTACGAGGTGGGCCTGCGGCGGGTCAACAAAGAACGTGTCCTGCATTTCGCGGGCCGGGTGGTCCTCGTCGAAGTTGAGGGCGTCGAAGTTGAACCACTCGGACTCGACCTCGGGGCCCTCGGCGATCTCCCAGCCCATGCCAACAAACCCGTCGGAGACGCGCTCGGTCAGGCGGGAGAGCGGGTGACGGGCGCCCAGCGTGGTGCGGCGCGGCGCGGCGGTGACGTCGACCGTCTCCTCCAGCAGGCGGCGCGCGGCGTGCTCGGCCTCGAGCACCTCGGTGCGGGCGGCCAGGGCCTTGGACAGGCGGCCCTTGGCCGCGCCGAGCGTCTTGCCAGCGAGGGCCTTCTCCGCCTTGTCCAGCGAGCCGATGGTGCGGTTCGCGAGGGTCAGGGGCGCCTTCTCGCCGAGATGCGCGAGTCGCGCGGCCTTCAGCTCCTCGAGGTCGCCCGCCTCCTCAAACGCGGCGAGGGCAGCGGCGACGACGACGTCGACGGCCTCCGAGTCGGTGGGATGCGGGACGCCCGGCGTGACGCCCGGCGAGCTTGGTGATTCTGACATGTGTCTAGGCACGCCCTCACGGTGCAAAGGAATGGTGGTTCAGGCCCATTCTAGGCCAGCTGACACCCCTGCCCCGGACGCGCAAGGGGCCCGCGACGCTCTTGCGTCACGGGCCCCTTCCGCGGTTCCGGCCGGGGCCGGAGGGTGGATCAGTCGCGGCGGCGGGGAGCCAGGGCGATCATGACCAGCAGCACGGTCACGACCACGCCGAGGACCCAGAGGATGGCGGAGAGCCACCAGCTCATGACCGGGGCCGGATCGTGGTAGCTGACGGCGGTGGTCTCGCCGTCCTTGAGCTGCGCGGGATCGATGACCACCTCGTGGCCGGAGACGGTCACGCCGGCCGGGCTGCCCTCGACGGAGGCCGAACCCGGCACCGTGATGGTGACGGTGGCGTTGTAGTTCTTCAGCGCGTCGATCAGGCGCGGCGCGAAGGTCGCGGTGTGCGTCCCCTCGGTCTCGCTCAGCGCCGGCAGCGCCTCGGCCAGCGCGACGCCCGGGTAGGCGGCGAAGTAGGTCTTGACCGACTCATCGGCCCAGAACTGCTCCTCGGTCTTGGCCGTGTCGCCGCCCTGCCACTGCGTCAGGATGCTCGCCACGTACTCGGCGGAGGCCTTCTTGACGGCGGTGATGCTGTCGGCGGTGATGCCGTCGAGCGAGAGCTCGGCGCTCTGCTTCTTGTCGGCGTTCTTGGAGCTGATGTCTACCGTGCTCTGCACCAGGCCGAGCGAGGTGAGCTGAGCGGCCGCGGTGACGGCGTTCTTGCCGAGCACGTCGGCGCCGGTGTTGACGGCGTCGCCCAGCGCATCGCCCTCGGCGTGCGTCCTGTACTCCAGCGCGAAGTTCGTCTCCGCGGCGGGGGTCTCGGTGGCGCTGCAACCGGTGAGGGCCAGCCCGCCCACGAGGATGACGGGCAATGCCTTCATGAACCGCTTCATTCTCAACCTTTTCACGTATCGGACCCCGGCGAGCCTCGGTCGCCGGGCACATTCTTTCCTAGCCTACGGCCTGGGCCTGTGAAGGCCCACAGCTTGCCGACACTTGGTGTGTCGAAGGCCGCGGTTCAGCCGCGGCCTGCCCCGCCGGCGCCCCGGGCGGGGCGCCCGCGGGGCAGGCCGCACGACGGCGGGCGGCGCCTCGGGCGGGCTGGCGTCAGTACTCGGCGCCTCCGGGCACCCGCAGCTCCTCCGGGTCCTCGAGGACCGTGGCGGCGATGAGCGCGAGGGCCCGCGCCTGGGTGGCGACGGGCATCTGTTCGGCCAGGGGGACGTGGACAAAACCGACGGGAACGCCCTCCGGGGCGAGCCGCAGCGCGGCGTAGAGGACGGTGTTGCACACATAGCTCCCGGCGCTCAGGGAGAGTTCGGTGGGCACTCCGGCCGCCTCGAGGGCGGCCTTGATGCGCTTGACGGGCATCCGGGCGGGCAGGGCGAGTGGCGCCCCGGGTTCCACCGGCTCGTCGACGGGTTGGGCGCCGGCGTTGTCCGGGATGCGGGCATCCATGAGGTTCAGCGCCACCCGCTCGAGACTGATGCGCTCGCGCCCCTCAGCCAGGCCCGCGCACAGGATGAGCTCCGGGCGGTAAGCCTCGATCGCCGCCGCGAGGGCGGCCCGCGAGCCGGCGAAGGTGCACGGCAACTCGACATGCACGGCGGGGCGCCCGGCCGCGGCGCTGAGCCTCGCCGCCTCCTGGGAGGCGAGCCGCGAGGGGTTTTCCTCGGCGCCGCCGAAGGGCTCGAAGCCCGTGAAGAGGATCATTCCCCCCACGCTACCGCCGCGCACGTCGGGGCGGGCGACAACCTCGCATCGTTCGAAGATGTGTTCTAATGAAGGGGTGAGATGGGAAGCTCACGGGTCGCACGGCGGCCCACTGGCGGGGTGGCCGGACGCACCGGCCGCCCCGCCCCTCCCCCCAGGACGCCGTCGTCCGCGCACGGCTCGTGCGCGCGTGGCGATCGGCTGCCGAACCCGGCGGCGTCGAGGCGTTTCCGCGCTACGGCCTAGCGGGCGTCCGGGCGCAGCGTGCCGACCACGGCGCGGACGATGTCCCGGTCGGCCGGAATCCAGTCGACGGCGTCAACGAGACGCTCGTCCAAGGGCAGCCAGCGCAGCTCATCGTGATCCTCCAGGGTCGCCGGCTCGCCAGCTCTCACCTGCGCGGCAAAGACCCGCATCCAGGCACCCGGTTTAAGGGGCCAACCGCGTTCGGCGTCTGGCCCGGGCACCTCGACGCCCACTTCGGCCTCGACCCCCAGCTCCTCGGAGAGTTCGCGCAGCAGCGCCTGCTCGGCGCGCTCCCCCGGCTCCTGCTTGCCGCCGGGAAACTCCCACAGTCCGGCCAGTGCCGGCGGGGCGGAGCGGCGCCCGGCCAAGAGCGCGGTGGGCGCGTCGAGGGAGTCGACGATCGCGGCACCGACGACCTGCACCCACGAGGAGGATGCGCCGGAGGGCTGTCCGAAACTCGCGCCGGCCACGGAGACGGCGGCGGAGCCGGCCACTCTTCCGGGGACCGCGCCGTCGGCGATCATCGGCCCTCGGCCTGCGCCCCGCGCTGGGCGCGGGCCGAGGCGTAGAGGCAGAGCGTGGCGGCGGTGCCGACGTTGAGCGACTCCGCCGCGCCGTAGAGCGGGATGGCCACGCGGGCCGAGCACACGGCGAGCTCCTCGTCGGAGAGGCCGGAGCCCTCGTTGCCCATGAGCCAGGCGGTGGGGGCGATGAGCGAGGGCCGCTTCGCCGCTCCCTTGGCGGTCTGGCCCGTGCGACGGGCGGCCGCATCGTCCTGGAGGACGTCGAGGTCCTGATCGCCGTAGCCGTCGGCCGCGAGCAGCGTCAGGCCGGCGCCGCCCAGGGCGGCAGCCGCCTCCTCCAGGCTCACGCCGGAGACAACCGGCAGGTGGAAGAGCGAGCCGACGGTGGAGCGGACCACCTTGGGCGAGAAGAGGTCAACGGTGCCCTTGAGCGCCACCACGGCGTCCGCGCCGGCGGCGTCGGCCGCGCGCAGGATCGTCCCGGCGTTGCCCGGGTCCTGGACCCGCGCCAACACGACGACGAGGCCGGTACCCGGCCGCGCGACGTCGGGCAGGGAGGCAGCGGGCAGCGCCACCGTGGCCACCACGCCCTGCGGGGAGACAGTGTCGGCCATGGCGGCCAGCACCTCCTCGCTCACGAGGTGCGAGTGCACGCCGGGGCCGCCGCTCAGCTCGGGCTCGCGCTCGGCGCGCTCCTGCGTGATGTAGACGTCGAGCACCTTGGCCGCGCCAGCCGCGTGGGCGCGCACCGCCTCGCGCACGGCCTGCGGGCCCTCCACCAGGAAGGCACCCGCCTTGCGGCGGCCGGCCGCCGTGGCCAGGCGCGCGGTGGCCTGGACCCGATCGGCCTGGGGGTTGCTCATGATCTCCACTGACGCGGCTCCTGGTGGTTCGAAGAGGGGGCTCGAAGAAAAGGGATGCGGGGACGAAAGAAGGGGCGGTAGCCGCACAACAGCGGGTACCGCCCCTTCTTTACGGGCTCACCGGCACTCGGGCCGGTTCACGCTTCAACGCTCAGCGGGCGACCGGGGCGTTGACGTCGGCCGGGAGGGCCTTCTGGGCCACGGCGACCAGGGTGGCGAACGCGCCGGCGTCGGAGACGGCGAGCTCGGCCAGCATGCGGCGATCGACCTCGACGCCGGCGAGCTTCAGGCCCTGGATCAGGCGGTTGTAGGTCATGCCGTTGGCGCGGGCGGCAGCGTTGATGCGCTGGATCCACAGGCGACGGAAGTCACCCTTGCGCTTGCGACGATCGTTGAAGCTGTAGACGAACGAGTGGAGCAGCTGCTCCTTCGCCTTGCGGTACAGGCGCGAACGCTGACCACGGTAGCCGGACGCACGGTCCAGGATGACGCGACGCTTCTTATGGGCGTTGACTGCCCGCTTCACACGTGCCACGTGTGTACTCCTTTAATGCTGGCCGCTTCTCTTCAGCGTAGGTGCTGGCGCGGCGGGATGAATGGTGGTTTCAGCGCGGGGTGCCCCGCGCGAGGATCAGATGCCGAGCATGCGGCGGATCGTGCGCTGATCCGCCTTGGCAACGATGCGATCGCCCTTGAGTCGACGCGTCAGGCGCGAGGACTTGTGCTCGAGGTAGTGGCGGCGGTTGGCCTGCTGGCGCTTCAGCTTGCCGCTACCGGTGACCTTGAAACGCTTCTTCGCCCCAGAGTGGGTCTTGAACTTCGGCATAATGCCTTCTCCTTGTACGTCCTCCCGAACCCGCGGGTTCGAGTGCTGTTGCCGACCGGCGAGGGTCGGTTTGTCCTGACCGCCGTTGCCCTGACGAGCATCAAGCGGAAGTACTGCGTGCTAGGCCTGCTGGCCGGGCTTGGGTGCACCGGGCTTCGGGGCGCCCGGCTTGGGAGCCCCCGGCTTCGGTGCGCCGGGCTTGGGGGCAACGCCCCCGGGCTTCGGCATGGCCATGGGCTTCGGCGTCGTGCCCGGGGCGGCCGCGGGACGCGGAGCAGAGGCGGGACGCGGGGCCGTGGCCGGGCGGGGAGCGGAACCGGCCGGGCGCGGGGCGCCGGTGCGCGGAGCAGAGCTGCTCCGCGGGGCCGAGGAGCGCTCCGAGCGCTCCGGGCGATCCCCACGCTCGGGGCGGTCGCCGGACGGCTTCGAACCGCGGGGGCCGGAGCCGCCGCGCGGACCCTTGCCTGCGGGCTTCTCCGCCTTGACCGGGGCCGGGGCCGACGGAATCGGCTGGCCCTCGGGGATCTTGCCGAAGGCCGGCATCGATGCGGCGAGCTTCTTGAGCTCCTCCGGCATCGCGTCAGCCACGGAGTTCGTGACCTCTGCCTGCGGGGCGGAGGTGTCGACGCGCTCGGTGCGGTTGCGGCGGCTACCGGTGCCGGTGGCCTCCTCGACGGCCTTGGCCTCGCGGCGGGCCTGCGCCTTGGCGTCAGCCTTGGTGCGCAGCGGGCCGATGACCATGACCATGTTGCGGCCGTCCTGGCGGGGAGCCGACTCGACCTGGCCGAGCTCGGCCACCTCGGAGGCGAACTTCTGCAGGAGGCGGATGCCGAACTCCGGGCGCTGCTGCTCGCGGCCGCGGAACTGGATCATGGCCTTGACCTTGTCGCCCTGTTCCAGGAACTTGAGCGCGTTCTTCTTCTTGGTCTCGTAGTCGTGCGCATCGATCTTCAGGCGGAAGCGGACCTCCTTGAGGACCGTGTTCGTCTGGTTCTTGCGCGACTCGCGAGCCTTCAAGGCCGCCTCGTACTTGTACTTGCCGAAGTCCATCAGCTTGCACACCGGAGGCTTGGCGTTGGGGGCGACCTCGACGAGGTCGAGATCAGCCTCCTGGGCCAGACGCAGGGCATCCTCAATGCGGACGACCCCGACCTGCTCACCGTTCGGACCGACCAACCGCACCTCGGGGACGCGGATGCGATCGTTAATACGTGCGTCGCTGATGTTGTGCTCCTTCAAGAAGAATCAAGACGGACCCACAAACGGGAAAGGCCCCCGGCTTCGTGAAGCGGGGGCCACCAACGACGATCGGGCTGCGGCGCCGCTAAGCGCTTACGGTGCTCTACCCCGTGCTGCAGGGCGGCTTCCGCGTCCGATGCCGTGACCCGGCCGCCCGTAGGCGATTCGCGGGTGGGAGGTGGCCTCCACTTGAGCCCGTGTACGTGCCCCTTCTCACGCCCCTTGGGGCGAAGCAGGAATCCGTCACGGGACGGTCTTGTGACAAGCTTAGCAGTATGAGTACTCCCCCGACCAATTCCGGCCACCGCCACTCCTTCACCGACGAGGAGCTGGCCGAGGCCGCAGCCCCGCAGCTGCGCGATATCGCCGAGGTTCCCGCGATCGAGGTGATCAACACCACCGCCGTTCACCTCATGAGCGCCGCCGCCGTCAAGGTGGGCCTCGCCGAGGGCCCCGACGCCGAGGCCCTGAAGGACCTCGACGAGGCGCGCAAGCTGATCACGTCCCTCGCCGGCCTCGTCACGGCCGCCGCCCCCGAGATCGGCAGCCAGCACGCGGCTCCCCTGCGCGACGGCCTGCGTTCCCTGCAGCTGGCCTTCCGCGAGGCCTCCCTCATCCCGGACGCCCCGGGCAAGGGCCCGGGCGAGAAGTTCACCGGCCCGGTGAACTGACCTTCAGCCCAAGAGCACGACGGCGGCGTCCCCCTTTCCGGGGGACGCCGCCTTTGTCTTGCGCGTGTCTTGCGCGGCCGGTCCCCGACCCGCCGGCCAGGTGGCGGCCGCCCCGCCGGTCGGTCCGGCGAAGGCGACGCGAGGCACACGGCGCTGCCACGCGCCGTCGTGCATGGTGGGCCGGAGCCCCGATCGCGTCAGGCGCGGCGGGCGCGGCGCAGGCTGCGCAGCGCCATGGTGCCGACGCCCGTGACGATCGCGACGCCGGCCAGCGCCAGGAACGCGGCCTGCGGGCCAGCCGTGTCGATCACGACGCCCACGAGCGGCGTGCCGAGCGCCGTGCCGGCGGTCATGGCCGAGCCGTACCAGCCCATGGCCTCGCCGCGGTGGCGTTCGGCCACCTGCTCGGTGAGGCGCTCGGAGGCCGCCGTCATGAGCGGGGCAACGAAGAAGCCGGACAGGACCAGCAGGATGCCGAGCCAGAACATGTCGGGGGCAAAGGCGGCGGGGATCAGCGCGATGCCCATGATCGTGATGATGCCGAGCGGGTCGTAGCGGCGCTTCTGCGCGCCGTAGAGGAAGCCGCCCACGAGCGACGCCGCCGACCAGACACCGTAGGCCCACCACAGGCCCATGCTCGTGTCTCCGGCATGCTCGGAGAAGGCAACCACGCCGACCTCCGTGCCGGAGAGCGACATGCCGGCCCCCGCGCTCATGATGAGCATCGCGATGACGCCGGGCGTGACCCACGAGAAGCGCTTGGGCGCGGGCGCCTGGGCGCTCACGACCGGGATGGCCCCCGTGACGACGGCCGCCTCGTCGTGGCGGCCGGGCGACTCGAGCTCGCCGATGGCCTCGCGATGCGTCCCCTCGAGCTGCGAGGAACGCGTGGGCGGGTTGCGCCAGAGCAGCACGACGCCGGCCAGCACCACGAGCGCGCCCGTGCCGATGAGCGCCACCTTGGAGGAGATCGCGCTCGCCACGACGGCGGCGCCACCCGGTCCGAGGATGAACACCAGCTCGGTGACCATCGAGTCCAGGGAGAAGGAGGTGCGCCGATCGTCGCCGCGCATCATCACGGAGAGCGACTGGCGGATGATCGTGAAGACGGGGAGCGAATACAGCCCGGCCGCGAAGAGCAGGACCAACAGGAACGGGTAGGAGACGAAGGGCGCGAGCCCCCACGCCAAACCTTCGACGATGATCGAGGGCACGACGGCGCGACGCAGGCCCACCGTGTCGATCCGGCGCCCGCGCCACGGGGCGCCGAACGCGATGCCGATCGTCAGGATCGCCGCCGCCATGCCGGCATAGAGGTAATCCATGCCCAGCGTGTGGGTCACGTGAAGGGTGACAAGCACCGCCGTCACGGAGTGCGGCAGGCGCCCCAGGAAGCCCACCGCGAGCAGCGGCGCCACGTGCGGGCGGCGCAGGATGCGCCAGTACTGGGCGAAGGCGCCGCCGGGGGCCGACGCCGCGCTCATCTGCGCACGCCCATGGTGACCGAGTCGGCCGCCTCCCGCAGCGCGTCGACGGCGCCCAGCGCGTCCTGAACCCGGGCGACGAGGCCCGGCACGTCGTCGTCGTTCGCCTCGGGGCCAACGATGATCGTGATGCCCAGCTCGGGGCCGTGGCCGCCGCCGGCCAGCACGCGGCCGTCGCGGGCGCGCGAGGCCACGCCGGGACCCGGTTCGAGGACCAGCCCGTTCACGCCATCGGTCGCGTCGGCGACGGCCTGGAGGGCGGGAAGCAGGGACTCGTCCTTGTAGCTCGGGACCCACGTGCGCTGCTGCGCGAGCGCCCACATGGCCGGGCGGCGCACCACAAAGGTGACCTCGGCGGCCGGATCGAGCACGAGCAGCTGGGCCTCCTCCGCGGCGGCGGAGAGGGCCGCGCGAGGGGCGTAGACGGCCACGGGGCGCGCCTCCGGGTGCCACTGCGTGAGCAGATCCACGGCGGAGAAGATCGGCAGCGCCTTGCGGCCGTCAGGGGCGGAGATCATGACGAGGGCCATGTCGGCCTCCTTGTCCTCGATCTCCCCGTGGGCGCCAACGACCGTCTCGCCCGTTTGGGCGATGACGGGCACGAAGACGCGCGCGTCCGCGAGGGCCTCGATGACCGCCTCCTCGCCGTTCATGCCGGCGTAGAGGCCCTCGAGGGCGAGCTCGAGGCGGGCGTCGGCCCGGCCGTCGTCGCCGTCGTGCTGGTGCAGGGGGTTGCCCTCGCCGGAGAGGTCGCGTCCCTCCCACGACTGGCCCGCCGTATCCGCGGCGCCGCCGGCGCCGCGGAGCAGGGCCGCCTTGATGTGCTCGGGCAGTTCCTTCTTGGGGCTCACGGGCGTCCGGCCACCTCAAGCGCCTCGGGCAGCGTGAAGCGGCCGGCATAAAGCGCCTTGCCTACGATGGCACCCTCGACGCCGTCGGCGACGAGGCCGCGCAGGGCGGCGAGGTCCTCGAGAGAGGAGATGCCGCCGGAGGCGATGACCGGCTTGTGCGTGCGGCGGGCGATGTCGCCGAGCAGCTCGGTGTTCGGGCCCGTCAGGGTGCCGTCCTTCGTCACGTCCGTCACGACGTAGCGGGCGCAGCCGGCGTCCTCGAGGCGGGCAAGGACGTCCCACAGGTCGCCGCCGTCCTTGGTCCAGCCGTGGCCGGAGAGGGTGGTGCCGCGGACGTCCAGGCCCACGGCGATGAGGTCGCCGTACTCGGCGATGGCGCGGGCGGTCCACTCCGGGTTCTCCAGGGCGGCGGTGCCGATGTTCACGCGCGAGGCGCCCCATTCGGCGGCGCGGGCCAGAGACGCGTCGTCGCGGATGCCGCCGGAGAGCTCCACCTTCAGGTGCAGCTCGGTGGCGATGCGACGCAGCACGTCGACGTTTGAACCACGGTCGAAGGCGGCGTCCAGATCCACGACGTGGATCCATTCGGCGCCGGCCTCCTGCCACTTCGCGGCGGCATCGAAGGGATCGCCGTAGCCGGTCTCGGAGCCGGCCTCGCCCTGGACGAGGCGGACGGCCTGGCCGTCGGCGATGTCGACGGCGGGGAACAGAACCAGGCGCTGGGCCTCGGTGGTCTCACTCATGGTGCGTGTGTCCTTCAACGTGGCCGCTCGCGCTGCGGCCGGGGATGCGGGTGGTGCGTGGTGATGGAAGCGGCGCGGGCCGGGGGCCCGCGCCGCGTTCGCCCGGTGCGGGCTAGAGCTTGTAGGTGAGGGCCCAGGCCGCCACGAGCGACATGACCGCGAGGGCGCCGCACACGATGACCCAGGTGAGCCCCGCGCCTTGCTTCTTGAGGGAGAAGGCGCCGCCGGCGAGCAGGCCACCGAGTGCCATGAGCAGGACGGGTCCCATCAGAACGTCCCCATCCAGTTCTTCAGCAGGGCTGCCCCGGCGTCTCCCGACTTCTCCGGGTGGAACTGCGTGGCGCTCAGCGAGCCGTTCTCCACGGCGGCGATGAACGGGGCGCCGTGCTCGGCCCACGTGACGAGCGGGGGCCGCATGGCCGGCTGCGTCACGTCGAAGTTCCAGTCCAGCACGCCGTAGGAGTGCACAAAGTAGAAGCGCTCGTCCTCGATACCCGCGAACAGGCGGGAGCCCTCGGGGGCCTTGACCGTGTTCCAGCCCATGTGCGGCACCACGGGAGCTGGAAGGCGCTCGACGACGCCCGGCCACTCCCCCAGGCCCTCGGTGCGCACGCCATGCTCCACACCGGCCTCGAAGAAGACCTGGTGGCCGACGCAGATGCCCATCGTGGCGCGGCCGCCAGCGATGCGGTAGCCCAGGTGACGCAGGGAACCGGAGGCCTTAAGAGCGTCCATGACGGCGGCGTAGGCGCCGACGCCCGGGACAAGCAGGCCGTCGGCCTCCTTGATGTCCTGCGGATCGCGGGAGAGCTTGACCTCGGCGCCCACGTGCTCGAGCGCGCGCACGGCCGAGCGAACGTTGCCAGCCCCGTAATCCAGGACCGTGACCTTGGGAGCCATCAGAGGGCGCCCTTCGTGGACGGGATCTGGCCGGCCATGCGGGCGTCCGGCTCCACGGCCTCGCGCAAGGCGCGGGCGAAAGCCTTGAACTGCGACTCGACGATGTGGTGCGGATCGCGGCCGCGCAGCACGTCCACGTGCAGGCAGATGCCGGCGTGGAAGGCGATGGCCTCGAAGACGTGGCGGGTCATGGAGCCGGTGAAGTGGCCGCCGATGAGGTGGTACTGCTGCCCCTCCGGCTCACCCTCGTGCACCAGGAAGGGGCGGCCGGAGATGTCGACGACGGCGCGCGCCAGCGACTCGTCCAGCGGGACGGTGGCCGTGCCGAAGCGACGGATGCCGCTCTTGTCGCCGAGCGCCGTGCGGAGCACCTCGCCGAAGGCGATCGCCGTGTCCTCCACGGTGTGGTGCACGTCGATGTGGGTGTCGCCCGTGGACTTCACCGTGAGGTCGATCAGCGAATGCTTGGCCAGGGCCGTGAGCATGTGGTCGTAGAACGGCACCGAGGTGTCGATGGTGGCGCGGCCGGTGCCGTCGAGATCGATCTCGACGAGCACGCTTGACTCGCTGGTGACGCGTTCCATCCGGGCCTTGCGGCCGGAGAGGAGTTCGGCGGGCATGCTGTTTCGTACTCCGTCGCTCAAAGTGGGGTGGGTGGCTTCAGTCTACCGGCGTCGGTGCCGGCAATCGCTGTCGGGACGTGCCGTCAGGCCTTGGCGTCCGGGTGCGCCTCGAGGTAGGCGCGCAGGCTCGAGAGGAAGGCGCTCGTCTCAGCCTCGGTTCCGGCCGTGACGCGCAGTTGGCCCGGCAGGCCGTTGTTGCGCACGATGATGCCGTCCGCCAGGAGGGCCTCGAACACGGCGTTGGGGTCCGAGAGGCGGCCGAAGGTCACGAAGTTCGAGTCGGAGACGGCGGGCACGAGCCCCAGCGCCGTGAGTTCGGAGACGATGCGGTCGCGCTGGCGCTTGATGTCCTCGACGTTCTCGAGGAGGACGTCGGCGTGGGCCAGGGCGGCGCGGGCGGTCGCCTGTGTGACGGCGGTGAGGTGGCACGGCAGGCGCACGAGGCGCAGGGCGGCGACGACCTGGGGGGCGGCGGCGAGATAGCCGAGGCGGGCGCCGGCCAGGGCGAAGGCCTTGGACATGGTGCGCGTGACGATGAGGCGTTCGCGGCCAGGGAGCAGGGTGAGGGCGGAGCTGGTGCCGGCCAGGGCGAACTCGGCGTAGGCCTCGTCCACGACCACGACGGTGTTGAACGCGGCCCCCGCCTCGTACACGGCCTCGATGACGTCAAGCCCGAGCGCGGTGCCGGTGGGGTTGTTCGGCGAGCACAGGAAGACGATGTTGGGTTCGTGCTCGATCACCTGGCGCGCGGCGTCATCGGCCGAGAGCGTGTAGTCGCCAGTGCGCTTGCCCTCGAGGTAGCCGGTGTCGGTGCCCGAGGCCAGCAGCGGGTACATGGAGTAGGTGGGCGGGAAGCTCAGCAGGGTGCGCCCGGGGCCACCGAAGGCCTGGAGGATCTGCTGGAGTACCTCGTTGGAGCCGTTGGCAGCCCACAGGTTGTCGGCGTTCAGGCCGTGCCCCAGGTAGGCGGCGAGGTCCTCGCGCAGCGCGACAAACTCGCGGTCGGGGTATCGGTTGAGACTCGAGGCGGCCTCGCGGACCGCCTCGGTGATCGCGTCCACCACCGCTTGGGGCATGGGATGGGTGTTCTCGTTGACGTTCAGCTGCACGGGGACGTCGATCTGGGGCGCGCCGTAGGGCGACAGACCACGCAGATTGTCGCGCAGGGGAAGCTGGGAGAGGAGTTCGAGGCGATCTTGGCTCACGCCTTGAAGTCTAGGTCGATCACGACAGAGCCCCGGCCTCCATGACGGAGGCCGGGGCCGTGAGGGGTGTGACCCGCCGAGGCAGACGAGGTGACCTGTCGTCCGCAGCACCCTCGGAGGGAACACGTGGGGCGTGAGCCAAGCGGCTCACAAATCATGGGGTGCGGCTCAGTCCTGGGCGTCGCTCGGGACGATGAGCGTCTGTCCGGGCTTGAGCACGCCCGTGTCTGCGTTGAGCGAGGCGATGCGGCTGACGACCTCGCGGGTGTCCTGCGTCGGAGCAAACTCGCGGGCCAGGCCCCACAGCGAATCGCCCTCCATGACCGTGACCTCCTCGAGGCCGGTGCCGGGACCGGTGAGGTGGGTCTGCGAGGCGCTGGCGGGGGCCAACCAGGCGCCGATGATGAGCGTGGTCACCGTGACGATCATCAGGAGCGGGAGCGCCAGGAGCACGAGGCGACCGCGCGCCGTCAGGCGGAGCGGGGCAAGCTGGGCAGCGGGAGCGGAGAGAGCGATCTGCGACATGGGGTTCACCTTTCGAACGGATTCGAAACCACGGGGCCGGGCATTCGAAGAGATCTTCGAAGTGCGTTGAGTCATTTCTAGCACGTGTGTTCGATCCGTGTCGAGACACGTTCGAACAAATCTTTGAATCATGTCCCCCAGTGGCCTAACCTTGAGACCTAAGAAGGGGTACGGCTCTTATGGAAACCGCCACCCCCGACAGCTCGATCGAACCCGATCGGGATACGCCCCCGTTCCGCAGGAACGGAGTAGCGCAGGAGGAACGCGTGAGCCGCCCCAGTACCGAGCCGCAGACCCCGCGCAAGGCCCTGACCACCCGTCAGCGCCAGATCCTCGAGGCCATCACCTCCTCCACCGAGAAGCACGGCTACCCGCCCACCATGCGTGAGATCGGCGACGCCGTGGGCCTGAAGTCCCTCTCCTCCGTGACCCACCAGTTGGGGCAGCTGGAGAAGGCCGGCTACGTCCGCCGCGACCCGCGCCTGCCGCGCGCCATCGAGGTCCTGGGCCCGGACGGGCTGCGCCTCGAGCCGGCCCGCGCCGTCAAGGCGCCGGAGGCACCCAGCCAGGCGCCCGCCGTCGTGCAGGAAGCCCCCGCCCCCCTGGAGTTCCCTGGCACCGAGCATCAGGCCATGGTCCCGCTCGTGGGCCGCATCGCGGCCGGCGGTCCCATCCTGGCCGAGCAGCAGGTCGAGGATGTGTTCCCGCTCCCCCGCCAGCTCGTGGGTCACGGCGAGCTGTTCATGCTCAAGGTTTCCGGCGACTCAATGATCGACGCCGCCATCTGCGACGGGGACTGGGTGGTGGTGCGCCGCCAGGACAACGCCGTCAACGGCGACATCGTCGCGGCGCTGCTGGACGACGAAGCCACGGTCAAGACCTTCCGCCAGCGCGATGGCCACACCTGGCTGCTCCCGCAGAACTCGCAGTACGAGCCGATCCTCGGCGACCACGCCACCGTCATGGGCAAGGTGGTCTCGGTGTTGCGCTCGCTCTAGGGCGCGCCGCTCGCGCCAACGCCAAGCGCCCCGGTCCTCACGCGGATCGGGGCGCTTCGTGTGTGCGGCGAAGGCAGCGCTAGCTCGCGGCCGGCGCCTGCGAGAGGCGGCCGAGCGCGCCGAGCACGGTGGCGCGGTCGGTCGTGGGCCAGAGCGGGGGCAGGGTGTCCTTCAGGAAGCCGCCGTAGCCCTTGCTGACCATGCGCGAGTCGAGGATCGCGACGACGCCGCGGTCCCCCACCGAGCGGATCAAGCGTCCGGCGCCCTGCGCCAGGCGCACCGCCGCGTGCTGGGCCGAGACGGCCATGAAGCCGTTGCCGCCACGCTGGTTGATGTCGCGCGTCCGCGCCGTGGAGAGCGGGTCGTCCGGGCGAGGGAACGGGATGCGGTCGATGATGACGAGCCGGCAATTGGGCCCGGGCACGTCGACGCCCTGCCACAGGGTCATGGTGCCGAAGAGGCACGTCTCCTCGTCGGCCGCGAAGGTCCGCACGAGCTCGGGGATGCTCGCGTCGCCCTGGCACAGGATCGGCACGTCGACGCGCTTGCGGAGGGCCTCGGCCGCCTCCTCGGCGGCGCGCCGGGAGGAGAAGAGCGCGAGCGCTGCTCCGCCGGAGGCCTTGATGAGCGCCTCGATCTCGTCCAGCGCGGCGTCGGAGAGGCCGCGGCCGGGCGGCGGGAGCTGGCGGGCCACGTAGAGCATGCCCTGCGCGGGGTAGTCGAAGGGGCTGCCGACGTCGATGGCCTCCCATTCGGGGGCGCCGGCGCCCATGAGGCCGAGGTCACCCGCGACGGGTTCGAACTTGGCGCCGAGGGCGAGCGTGGCCGAGGTGAGAACCACGGTGTGCCCGTCGAAGAGCCCCTCGCGCAGCTGACCGGCCACGGAGAGCGGGGCCACCATGAGCACGGCAGCGGTGTCGTCCCCGGGCACCACGTAGCCGCGGCCCGGTTCGAACTGGCCGGGGCGGGCGGCCCCGACGCCCGCGCGCGCGGGATGCGCGCCGAGCAGACGGTCGGCGAGCACCACGAGCTGGGCGAGTTCGGCGCGGGCCGTCTGG
>JALAHE010000107.1 GCA_022712075.1 Galactobacter sp. | reverse complement strand
TCTAGAAGGAAGTGGAGCCTTGCTGGCCAACATCCTCCGACTCCTCGGCAGGCGCCTCCTCGCCCTGCCGTTCATGGTGCTCGGCATCACCTTGCTCGTCTTCGTCATCCTCCAGTTCGCGCCGGGCGACCAGGCCACCACGGCCCTCGGCGAAGGCGCGAGCGAGGAAGCCAAGGAGCTCTACCGACAGGAGAACGGGCTCAACGACCCGATCTGGCTGCAGTACGTGCACTTCCTCGGCCGCCTCGTGACGCTCGACCTCGGCAATACGACGCCGCCCGCTCAGCCCATCCTCGGCATCGTCGCCAAGGCGTTCCCCCTCACGCTCCAGCTCACCTTCTGGGGCGTCGTCATCGCCGTCATCCTCTCCCTCCTCCTCGGCGTGACGGCCGCACTCTTCCGCGATCGCTGGCAGGACCAGCTCATCCGCGTGTTCTCCATCGCCGCCGTGGCGACGCCGTCGTTCTGGCTGGGCATCCTCCTGATCCAGTGGCTCGCGCTCGGCGTGCACGCCTTCCCCTCCGGCGGCTTCGTGCCGTTCTCCGAGGACCCCGTGGCCTACTTCAAGTCCATGGCCCTGCCGGCCCTGGCCCTCGGCATCCCGGTCAGCGCCTCGCTCATCCGCGTGGTGCGCACCTCGATGGTCGAGGAGATGGACCGCGACTACGTGCGCACGGCCATCGGCAACGGCGTCCCGCGCCCCGAGGTGATCCGCAAGAACGTGCTGCGCAACGCGCTCGTCACCCCCGTGACGGTCCTGGGCCTGCGCGTCGGATACCTGCTCGGCGGCGCCGTCGTCATCGAGATGATCTTCTCCCTGCCCGGCATGGGCCAGCTGATCCTCAACGGCATCACCAACTCGGACGTCAACCTCGTCCAGGGCGTGACGCTCACCATCGCGATCACCTTCGTGCTGGTGAACATCGTCGTGGACGTCCTCTACCTGCTCATCAACCCCCGCATCAGGACGGTGTGACATGCGTTCAAAACTCGCCGACCGCCTGAGCCGCCCCGGCATCGCGTTCCGCTCGATGCCGTGGGGCTCCAAGCTCTCGCTCCTCTTCCTGGTGCTCATCGCCCTCGCGGCGATCTTCGCGCCCGTGCTGGCCCCGCACGACCCGCTCGCCACCGGCATGCCGGCCCAGAAGCCCTCCGCCGAGCACCTCTTCGGCACGGATCGCCTGGGCCGAGACATCCTCTCGCGCCTGCTCTACGGCGCCCGGACCTCGCTCCTGATCGGCCTTGGCTCGGTGGCCCTGGCCATCGTGGTCGGCGCCATCATCGGCGCGCTGGCCGCGACCTCCCGCAAGTGGGTTGACGAGGGCACCATGCGCGTCATGGACGTCATCATGGCGTTCCCCGGCATCGCCCTCGCGGCCGTGCTGCTGGCCACCATGGGCAACACCGTCCCGGTCATCATCCTGTCCATCGCGATCATCTACGTTCCGCAGCTCGCCCGTGTGGTGAGGGCCAACGTGCTCTCGCAGTGGAACGAGGACTACGTCCGCGCCGAGCGCGTCCTCGGCGCAGGCCGCCTGCGCATCCTGCTCAAGCACATCGTGCGCAACATGGCGGCCCCGGTGCTCGTGTTCGCCACCGTCATGGTCGCCGACGCGATCATCTTCGAGGCCTCGCTCTCCTTCCTCGGCGCCGGTGTGCAGGACCCCGCCCCGTCGTGGGGCAACGTCCTCTCCTACGGCCGCACCCTGGTCCTCAACGGCGCCTGGTGGTCAACGACCTTCGCCGGCCTGTGCATCCTCCTCACCGTTCTTGCCCTCAACGTCCTCGCCGAGGGCCTCACGGACGCCATGGTCAACCCCCGCCTGCGCAAAGCGGTCAAGATCAAGGACGCGAACGACGACGCCGCCGTCACCTCCCGCGGCGCGGCCCAGGCCGCGCGCGAGGGCGAGGAGGCGAACCGGCTCGATGCCGAGCTCGCCCAGCTGGCCAGCGTGGAGTCGGCCCGCACGGACCGCCTCCTGAGCAACGAGCATGCCCCCGTGGTGTTGGAGGTCAAGAACCTCTCCATCCGCTTCCCCGACCGTTACGGCGACACCGCGCTCGTGGACAACGTCTCCTTCACGGTCCGCGAGGGCGAAACGATGGCGCTCGTCGGCGAGTCCGGCTGCGGCAAGTCCATCACCTCACTCGCGATCATGGGCCTGCTGGCCCCGAACGCCCGCGTCTCCGGCTCCATCACCTTCGAGGGCAAGGAGCTCGTCACGCCGGGCGGCGATGAGCGCGCCCGCGACAAGGCCTACGCCGGCCTGCGCGGCGAACAGATCGCCATGGTCTACCAGGACGCGCTGTCCTCACTGAACCCCTCCATGCTGATCAAGGATCAGATGGAGCAGCTGACCAAGCGCGGCGGCCGCCTCTCCCCAGAGGAGCTGCTCACGCTCGTCAAGCTGGATCCGCGCCGCACGCTGCGCTCGTACCCCCACGAGCTCTCCGGCGGCCAGCGCCAGCGCGTGCTCATCGCCATGGCCCTCTCCCGCTCCCCCAAGCTCGTGGTGGCGGACGAGCCGACCACGGCCCTTGACGTCACGGTGCAGAAGCAGGTCGTCGACCTGCTCAACGAGCTGCGCGAGCAGCTCGGCTTCGCCATGGTGTTCGTCTCGCATGACCTCGCCCTCGTCGCCTCGCTCGCGCACCGCGCCACGGTGATGTACGCAGGGCAGATCGTGGAGTCGGGCGCCATCAAGGAGATCCTCACGGATCCGCGTCACGAGTACACGCGCGGCCTGCTCGGCTCGGTGCTCTCCATCGAGTCCGGTGCCGCCCGCCTGCACCAGATCCCCGGTTCCGTGCCGAGCCCGCACGACTTCGCCACGGGCGATCGTTTCGCCGCCCGCTCGCTGGATCCGAACGCCGACCCGCAGCGCCCGCTCGTGCTGACCCAGGTCGGCGACGCCGATCACGTCTACGCCCGCGAGGTCACCGACGCCGAGCGTTCTCCCCTGCAGGAAGGAGCCAGCGCATGAGCCAGGCCCAGCACGTGGCGTCGCGGCCCGCGAACGCCACCTCCACCCCGGTCCTTGAGCTCAAGGACCTGCACGTCCACCACCGCGCCCGCGGCGGCAAGCTGTTCAAGCCGACCATCGTGCGCGCCGTCGACGGCGTCAACTTCTCGGTCTCCCGCGGCGAGACCGTGGGCATCGTTGGCGAGTCCGGTTGCGGCAAGTCGACCCTCGCCTCCGTCCTGGTGGGCCTGCAGGCCCCCACGAGCGGCGAGCGCCTCTTCAACGGGGCCGAGTACACGGGCCGCACGGCGGCCCAGCGCAAGGAGTTCGGCCGCGCAGTGTCGATCGTGTTCCAGGACCCGTCGACGGCCCTGAACCCGCGTATGACGGTGCACGACATCCTGACGGACCCGCTGATCATCCACGGCGTGGGAGACCAGGCCTCCAGGGACGCGCGCGTCTACGAGCTGCTCGAGGTCGTCGGCCTGCCGCGTTCGGCGGCCGAGGTCACCCCCGGCCAGATCTCTGGCGGCCAGCGCCAGCGCGTGGCCATCGCCCGCGCCCTGGCACTGGAGCCGGAGGTCATCGTCGCGGACGAGCCGACGAGCGCCCTCGACGTCTCCGTCCGTGCCCAGGTGCTCAACCTGCTGGTGGACCTGAAGGAGCAGCTGAACCTCGGCATGGTCTTCATCTCCCACGACATCCAGACCGTTCGCTACATCTCCGATCGGATCTGCGTCATGAACGCCGGCCGCATCGTCGAGGAGGGAAGCGCCGCCCAGGTCTTCGACTCCCCGAGCAACGACTACACCAAGACCCTCCTCGGCGCGGCACCCACGCTGCTCGAGAACCCCACCACCACGGAGGAAGCATGAGCCCCCAGACCACCACCCCCCTCTTCTCGGGCGTCGTCCCGCCGGTGGTCACCCCGCGCACGGCCGAGGGCGAGCTTGACCTCGCCGGCGTCGAGGCCGTCGTCGAGCACCTGATCCAGGGCGGCGTGACCGGCCTGTTCCCGCTCGGGTCCTCGGGAGAGACCCCCTACCTGACCCAGTCCGAGCGCGACGAGGTCCTGCGCGCCGTCGTCTCGGCGAACGCAGGCCGCGTGCCGCTGCTCGTGGGCGCCAACGACCAGACGGTCGACCGCGTCATCGACGAGGCGCAGAAGGTCATCGCGATCGGCGCCGACGCCATCGTGGCGACCTCGCCGTACTACGCGATCAGCGACGCGGCCGAGGTGAAGGCGCACTTCCGTGCCATCGCCGCGTCCGTCGACGTCCCGGTCCTGGCCTACGACATCCCGGTGCGCACGCACTACAAGCTGCCGGTGCATCTCGTGGCCGAGCTGGCCGCCGAGGGCACGCTCAAGGGCGTCAAGGACTCCTCGGGCGACGATGTCTCCTTCCGCCAGCTGCGCCTGCTGACCCGCGGGGTGGAGGGCTTCAGCCTCTTCACTGGCCACGAGGTGGTCTGCGACGGCGCGATGCTCTCCGGCGCCGACGGCATCGTCCCGGGCCTCGGCAACGTTGACCCGGCCGGCTACCGCCGCCTGTACGACGCCGCCGTCGAGGGCCGCTGGGCCGAGGCACAGGCCGAGCAGGACCGCCTGACCCGCCTCTTCCGCATCGTCGAAGTCCCGAACGGCCGCGTCTCCCCCGGCGCCGCCGGCCTCGGCGCCTTCAAGACGGCCCTCGTGGAGCTCGGCGTCTTCGCCAGCAACCGCATGGCCGCCCCGATGCTGAGCCTGAATGCCGAGGAGGCGGCGGCGATCCGCACGATCCTCGAGGCGGAGGGCCTGCTCTGAGCATGAACGCCTCTCTCGCTCTGGGCATCGACCTCGGCGGCACCAAAACCGCCGGGGCCCTGATCACCGGCGACGGAACCGTTCTCGCGCGCGCCCGCGCGGCCACCCCGGCCGCGCGCGGCGCGCGCGCCGTTCTGGGCACCATCGCCGACGTGGCGCGAGAGCTCCTCGCGGCCGCGCCTGGACCCGTGCTCGGCCTGGGCCTTGGCGCTGCCGGCACGATCGACCCGGCCTCGGCCAGCGTCGTGGCGGCCACCGACACCCTGCCCGGCTGGGCTGGAACCCGGCTGAGGCCGGGCCTCACGCAGGCCCTGCACGACGTCGCCCCGGCGGCCTGGGTGGGCGGCTCGCCGCGCATCGAGGCCGTCAATGACGTCCACGCGCACGGGCTCGGCGAGGCCTGGCGCGGGGCGGCGAAGGGCGCCCCGACCGCCCTGCTTGTGGCCTTCGGCACGGGCGTGGGCGGCTCCTTCCTCGTGGACGGAGCGCCCCTCACGGGCAGCCACCACGTGGGCGGGCACGTGGGGCACGTGCCCAGCGTGCAGGCAGCGGGGCTGCCGTGCTCCTGCGGCGCCACGGGCCACCTCGAGGC
>JALAHE010000106.1 GCA_022712075.1 Galactobacter sp. | reverse complement strand
GTGTCAGGCGGCGATGCGCGTCGTAGAGCGCCACCCCGTCGGCCCGTAGGAGCCGGGCCAGGGCGGCGGCGGCCTCCGGTGCGGAGCCGGGCTCGAGCCCGCCGGTCAGCGCGGCGGCCGTGGCGCCCACCTCGTGCAACGTGCGGTAGTGCTCGTGCTCGGATTCGCCGCCCAGCGTGCGGTCCCGACGCAGCAACGTAAGGATGCCCCAGGCCGCAAGCAGGACAAGCGCGGTGGCGCCGAGGGCCGCCACCGCGAGCAGCGCCCACGTCGAATCCATGCCACTCAGGCTAGGTGATCTGCGTCACGGTGGCGTACCGCTGACCGCTGATCGCGTCAGATCGACCGTTCATCGTGTCGCGCGCGGCGCTTGGGCGCACGGGCGGGCACACCCCCTGGGATGCGGGTGTGTCGAGGGTCACACTCATCGGGTAGTCCGGCACCGGCGGTGCCGTCCCCGCATACGGCACCCATGAGGCAAAGGAGCGTCATGTCAGACTCGCCCACCCCAGCACCCGAGGACTTCCTCCGGGTTCAACAGGAGCCCCGCTTCAGGAAGCTGCGTTCGGACTACCGGCGCTTTGCCTTCCCCATGACGGCGCTCTTCCTCGCGTGGTACCTGCTCTACGTCATCGTTGCGGCGTTCTTCCCGCAGGTCATGGCCGTGCGCGTGTACGGCTACATCAACGTCGGCATCGTGTGGGGGCTGCTGCAGTTCGTCTCCACGTTCGTCATCACGGCGCTCTACGTGCGCTTCGCCAATCGCAAGCTTGATCCCGAGGCCACGGCCATCCGTCAGGAGCTCGAGGCCGACGCCGAGCGTAACGCCGCCGCCCAAGCCGGCGCCAAGCACGCCGCTCCCGCAGCCACCCAGGAGGAGGCCAAGTGAACCCGCTCGCCATCGTCCCCGTTCCCGCCGCGGCGCCCGCGGCCCAGGTGGGCAACCCCTGGATCAACATCGGCATCTTCGGCCTGTTTGTGGTCGTGACGCTCGTGGTGGTGTTGCGCGCCTCGCGCAACAACAAGACCGCCGCCGACTACCTCGCCGGCGGTCGCGCCTTCACGGGCGGCCAGAACGGCACCGCCATCGCCGGCGACTACCTCTCGGCCGCGAGCTTCCTCGGCATCGTGGGGGCCATCGCCATCTACGGCTACGACGGCTTCCTCTACTCCATCGGCTTCCTCGTGGCCTGGCTCGTGGCCCTGTTGCTCGTGGCCGAGCTGCTGCGTAATACCGGCAAGTTCACCATGGCCGACGTCCTGAGCTTCCGGCTCAAGCAGAAGCCCGTGCGCATCGCCGCCTCCATCACCACCCTGGCGGTCTGCCTGTTCTACCTGCTGGCGCAGATGGCGGGCGCCGGCGGCCTCGTCTCGCTCCTGCTGGGCATCAGCGACAAGGCCGGCCAGTCGGTCGTCATCATCGTGGTCGGTGCCCTTATGATCTTCTACGTGCTCATGGGCGGCATGAAGGGCACCACCTGGGTGCAGATCATCAAGGCCTGCCTGCTCATCGCCGGCGCGTTTGTCATGACGGTGTGGGCCTTGGCCATGCACGGCTTCGACTTCAACGCGCTGCTCGGCGCGGCAGTGGAGAAGGCCGGCACGGAGAAGATCCTGGATCCTGGTCAGCAGTACGGCAAGTCCATCACCACCAAGATCGACTTCCTCTCGCTGGGCCTGGCCCTCGTCCTCGGCACGGCCGGCCTGCCGCACGTGCTCATGCGCTTCTATACGGTGCCCACGGCCAAGGAGGCCCGCAAGTCGGTGGTCTGGGCCATCTGGCTCATCGGCGCCTTCTACCTCTTCACCTTGGTGCTCGGCTACGCCGCCGGTGCGCTGATCGGCGTCGACGCGATCAAGGCGGCGCCTGGCGGGCAGAACTCCGCCGTCCCGCTGCTTGCCTACCACCTGGGCGGCTCGGTGCTGCTCGGCATCATCGCCGCCGTGGCCTTCGCGACGATCCTCGCGGTTGTTGCCGGCCTGGCCATCACGGCCGCCGCCTCCTTCTCGCACGACATCTACGGATCCGTCATCAAGAAGGGCAAGGCCCCCTCGGAGCAGGAGGTGAAGGTCGCCCGCCGCACGGTCATCGTGATCGGTCTCGTGGCGATCGTGGGGGGCATCGGCGCCCAGGGCCAGAACGTCGCGTTCCTCGTGGCCCTCGCCTTCGCCGTGGCGGCCTCGGCCAACCTGCCGACCATCCTGTACTCCCTGTTCTGGAAGCGCTTCACCACCCGCGGCGCGCTCTGGTCCATGTACGGCGGCCTCGGCTCGGCGCTGATCCTGATCATCTTCTCGCCCGTCATGTCCGGCGCCGCGACCTCCATGATTCAGGGTGTGAACTTCGCCTGGTTCCCGCTGGCCAACCCCGGCATCGTCTCCATCCCGCTCGCGTTCTTCCTCGGCTGGCTCGGTTCCGTCACCGACAAGAACACCGAGGATCCGGTCAAGGCTGCCGAGATGGAGGTGCGTTCCCTCACCGGCATCGGTGCGGAGGCCCCAGTGGATCACTGATCCACCACAAGTCAGGTGATGCCCCTTCGAGGCGGTCCAGGGCCGTTCCGCTTCGAGGGGGCATCGCCGCGCGCGGGGCCGGATGGCGCCGCCGTGCGGCGCGCGCCGAGCCGGGGCGCGCGGGTCTCCCGGCACCTGCCCGGCGGCGCCCGCTCACGTGAGCGGGCGCCGTCGGGCAGGTGCGTGAAGGGGACCGGCGCACGCCGGTTACCGGCAAGTATGTCTTGAGGAACCACACGGCTGTGAGTACCGTCACAAGCAGACTCGGCCACCGCCGTGTCTACGAGCAGAGTCTCGGCCGCACACCCAGCCGGTCCGGGATTCCGATTCGAGGAAGGTGCTTATCCATGGCGCTTGCTCCCAGCGAGAGAAATGCGAATTCCCCCTATCCGGAGGATTCGGCGCAGAACTGCCCCAGCACGCTCAGCCTGCTCTCGCCAGAGGGCGTGCGCGTGACGACCGGCCCGGACGCCGCCCGCGTGGCGGACATCGACGACACGGCGCTCGCGGCGCTGTACGCCAAGATGGTCGTCCAACGGCGCATCGACGCCGAAGGTACCGCCCTGCAGCGCCAGGGACAGCTCGCCCTCTGGGCTCCGAGCAAGGGCCAGGAGGCCGCGCAGATCGGCGCCGCCGAGGCCTTCCGCGACGATGACTTCATCTTCCCCACCTACCGCGACCACGGCGTGATCCACTCGCGCGGCGTCGCCCCCTCCGAGGTCATGCGCCAGTGGCGCGGGGCCTCCCACGGCGGCTGGGACCCGCACGAGAAGCACATGGCGCCCGTGCAGATCATCATCGGCGCACAGACTCTCCATGCCGTCGGCTACGCCATGGGCGCGGCCTTCGACGGCCAGGGCGGGGCGGCCGTGGCCTTCCTCGGCGACGGCGCCACGAGCCAGGGCGACGTCAACGAGGCCATGGTCTTTGCCGCGAGCTTCAACGCACCGGTGCTCTTCTTCCTCGAGAACAACCAGTTCGCCATCTCCGAGCCAGTGACGCTGCAGTCCCGCACGCCGCTCGTTGACCGCCCGCGGGGCTTCGGCATCCGCTCCGTGCGCGTGGATGGCAACGACGTGCTGGCGGTGCTCTCCGCCACGCGCGACGCGCTGGCGCGCATCGACGCCGGCGGGGGCCCGCAGTTCATCGAGGCCGTGACCTACCGCCGCGGCGCCCACACCACCGCGGACGACCCGAGCCGCTACCGCGACACCGAGCTGGAGTCTTACTGGGAGAAGCTGGACCCGATCGACCGCGTCGAGGCGCACCTGCGCTCCCGCGGCGTTGACGTGGATGCGGTGCTGGCCGAGGCCGGCGCCGAGGCGGACGGCGTGGCAGCCGAGCTGCGCGCCGCCGTGATCTCCATGCAGGAGGACGATCCGGAGCTGCTCTTTGCCCACGTCTACTCCGAGCCGCACCCGCGGATCGCCGAGCAGCGCGAGGAATACCTCGGCTACCTCGCCGAGACGGGTGGTTCCGCGGCATGAGCACCACCAAGCTGACCTTCGCCAAGGCCATCAACTCCGCGCTGGACACGGCGCTCGCGAACGATCCGCGCGTCCTGATCATGGGCGAGGACGTGGGCAAGCTCGGCGGGGTCTTCCGCGTCACCGACGGCCTGCAGGCCAAGCACGGCACGCAGCGCGTGCTGGACACACCCTTGGCCGAGTCCGGGATCGTGGGCACGGCCGTGGGCCTGACGTACCGCGGATTCCGCCCCATCGTGGAGATCCAGTTCGACGGCTTCGTGTACCCGGCCTTCGACCAGATCGTGGCCCAGGTGGCCAAGCTGACGATGCGCACCGACGGGCGGCACAAGATGCCCATCGTCATCCGCATCCCCTTCGGCGGCAACATCGGCTCGCCCGAGCACCACTCCGAGTCGCCCGAGGCGTACTTCGTTCACACGGCGGGCCTGCGGGTCGTGGCGCCGGGCAATCCCCAGGACGCCCATGACATGCTCCTGCAGGCCATCGCGAGCGACGACCCGGTGGTCTACTTCGAGCCCAAGCGCCGCTACTACGAGTCGGCCGAGGTGGACCTCGACGCGCTCGCCGCCGCCCCGCGCATGGATCAGGCGGTGGTCCGCCGAGCGGGCGACGACGTGACGCTCGTGGCCTACGGCCCGCTCGTGAAGACCGCGCTGGAGGCGGCCGAGCTCGCGGCCGAGGACGGCACGAGCGTGGAGGTCGTTGACCTGCGCTCGCTCTCGCCCATGGACTACGAGACGCTCACGGCCTCCGTGCGGCACACGGGTCGCCTGGTCGTGGCGCACGAGGCCTCCCGGACCGTCGGCCTGGGGGCCGAGATCTCCGCCGTGGTCACCGAGCGCTGCTTCGAGTACCTGGAGCACGCGCCCGTGCGCGTGACCGGCTTCGACATCCCCTACCCGCCCGCGCACCTGGAGGAGCATCACGTGCCGGACCGGGACCGGATCCTTGACGGCATCGACCACGCGCTCGGACGCTTCGACGGGATCGGCCTGACCGCGCCCGCCGGCGCCGCGCTCGAAGGCGGTGCCCTCTGATGCTCACCGTGTTTCCGCTGCCCGATCTCGGCGAGGGACTCACCGAGTCCGAGATCGTCTCCTGGAACGTCAAGGAGGGCGACACTGTGGCCCTCAACCAGGTCCTCGGCGAGGTCGAGACCGCCAAGGCTGTCGTGGAGCTGCCCAGCCCCTTCGCCGGCGTCGTCTCCGCGCTGCACGCCGGGCCGGGCGAGGTTGTGGAGGTCGGCAAGCCGCTCGTGACCTTCGAAGTGGAGGGCGAGGAGCCCGCCGCGCCGGCCGGGGGAGAGGGCGGCGCCGAGCGCACCCCCACCCTGGTCGGCTACGGTGCCGCCGCCGACGCCGGGGGCTCGCGCCGCCGACGCCGCGGTGCCGGGACGCTGACGCAGGCGCCGCGGCACGCCGAACCGGCGGCGCCGGCCCCGGCACCCGCCGCCCGGCCGCTCGTCCCCGCCGCGGAGGTGGAGGCCGTACCGGCCGCCGCGGCGCCGGCCGGCGGGGTCGCCGCCGTCCGCGCCGATCGCCCCCGCTCCACGCCGCCCGTGCGCAAGCTCGCCCGCGACGCCGGACTGGACATCGCGCTCATCGCCGGCACGGGCCCCGAGGGGCTCGTGACGCGCGCCGACGTGCAGGCGGCCCTCTCCGGGGCACCACTCGTCGCGGCCGCCCCCACCCTCGCCGCGCAAGCGGCGGGCGAGGCACCCGCCTCACGGGCCGCCGTCGTGCGGGAAGGTTCCGGGCAGGAAAGCGGCGTGCGCACCCTCGGTGGGCGCCCACGGACGTGGGACGTGCCCGTGAAGGGCGTCAAGAAGGCCACGGCCAACGCCATGGTCGCGTCGACGCGGGACCAGCCGCAGGTGACCGAGTTCCTCACCGTGGACGTCACGCGGTCCATGGAGCTCATCGCGCAGCTCAAGCGCGAGCGCGCCTTCCGGGACATCAAGCTCTCGCCGCTGAGCCTCGTGGCGAAGGCGGTGTGCATCGCGCTGGAGCGCGAGCCGGGGCTCAACGCGCGCTGGGCGGGGGAGAGCATCACGATGCAGTCGTTCGTGAACCTCGGCATCGCCGCGGCGACGGACCGCGGGCTCGTGGTGCCGAACATCAAGGACGCGCAGGCGCTGAACCTGCTGGGGCTGTGCGAGGCGATCAACGATCTCGCCGCCACGGCGCGCGCGGGGAAGACGCCGCAGGCCAAGCTGATGGGCGGCACGTTCACCATCACGAACGTTGGCGTGTTTGGCGTCGATGCTGGCACGCCGATCCTCAACCCAGGAGAGACGGGCATCCTGGCCATGGGCCAGGTGCGCCGCACGCCGTGGGAGTACCGCGGGGAGATCGCGCTGCGGGACGTCATGACGCTCTCGCTCACGTTCGATCACCGCGTGGTGGACGGCGCGGAGGGTTCCCGCTTCCTCGCCGATGTGGGGGCGATCCTCTCGGATCCGGGACTCACCCTGACGATGGTTTAGGGGCGTGGGCGGTGGCCGGTGGCGCGCCGGCACACCGCGTGGATGGGGCGCCGCGGTCTTCTCCTTGGGGAAGGCCGCGGCGCCCTTCCGCGCGATGGGGGCGGTGATCGGCTAGCGTTGGCGCCCAAGCCGGGCGGGCCACCGGCCACAGGGGCGTGCATCGCCCGGGGAAGGGAGCTGGTTCGTGACGCGAGGGCAGGCGGGTGCGGGGGAGCACCTCTCACGGCGCAAGTTTGATGCGCAGCTGCGCCAACCGATCGAGCCGGGCAGGCGCGCGGATCGGATCTGGTTTGTCCTCGGCACGTGCGCAGCCGCCTGGCTGACGGTGCTGATCCTGCTCCAGTCCTTCCGCAGCTGGTGGGCGCTGCTGCTGTTCGTGCCCGTGTGGGCCATGACCGCCTACCTCGTGCTCCCGCGCCTGCACAAGATGCTCTCGGATCTCTACGTCCCCAACTACTTCTTCGGGCGCACGCGCACGGCGGACGGGCTGCTGGGGGATCCGGTCAACCTCGGCGTGGACGGCAGCGCCGAGCAGCTGGACGAGGTCATGACGGCCGCCGGATGGCATCGCGCGGACGAGATCACGCTCAAGTCGACCTGGGGGATCATCGCCTCGACGCTCACACGGCGCTCGTACCCCACGGCGCCCGTGTCCCCGCTCATGCTCTTCGGGCGCCGCCACGATGTGGCGTATCAGCAGGAGGTGGACGGCAATCCGAAGCAGCGCCACCATGTGCGCTTCTGGCACTGCCCGCCCGGCTGGCTGCTCCCCGGGGGCGCCAAGACGGACTGGCTCGGCGCCGGCACCTTCGACACCGACGTGGGGCTCTCGCTCTTCACGCTGCAGGTGACCCACCGCATCGACGAGAACACGGACGAGGAGCGCGACTACGTGGTCTCCTCGGTCCTCGCGGCGGCCCCGGAGGCGTCGGTGCGCGTGCTCGAGGACTTCACCACCGGCTATCACGCGCGCAACGGCGGCGGCGATGCCTTCATCACCGACGGTAACCTGCCGGTCCTCGAGCTCGGCGCCGTCACGGCGGACGAGCACGAGCTGGAGGACCCGCGCGCCATCCGGCCGCAATCGGCGGAACAGGTGCTTCAGCGCGTGCCGCTGACCACCGTGGGCGCCGTGCTGGTCCTGGGCATCGGCGCGGTCATCGACCTGCTCGGCTTCTTCTTCTCGATCGGCCGGGCCGAGCTGGCGGAGCTGGGGGAGCACGACGCCGCGATCGCCTTGGTGGCGCTGCGGGTCTTCGGGACGGTGCTGACCGTGGCGCAGCTCGTGGCGTGCTGGTTCGTGCTGCGCGGCGGGCGGCGTTCGCGCGTCCTGCTCATGTTCCTGCTCTTGGCCGGGATCGTTGGCGCTGCGCTGGCGTACCTGGACGGGAGCGCCCCGCTGGCCCTGAACTCCACGCTGCTGAGCGCCTCGCTCATGGCGGTGGCGCTGCTGCTGCTCTCGAGCGAGTCGGCAGGTTTGTGGTCGCGCGCCGCGCGGCGGGCCGTCGCGCCGTCGCCGACCGCCGAGCCAGCGCCCGGCCGCGGCTGAGAGGCGCGGGACGTCCCTGGGGACGACGACGCCCGCTCGCCGAGGCGAGCGGGCGGGAGTCGGTGCGGGGAACTGACGAGCTCAGGCGAGCTCCAGGATGTCCTCGCTCACCACGGCTGCGCGGGCGTTGGAGAAGTCCTTCGCCTCGCCGATCTTGGTGAAGCCGCGGCGTTCCAGGATCTTCTGGGTGCCGATGTTGTCGGAGACCACACGGGCGCGCACGGGGCGGGCCGGGAACTCGGCGAGGATCGCGTCCACGGCGGCCGTGGTGATCCCCTGTCCCCAGAATTTCTTGTCGGTCCAGAAGGAGAGTTCCGGGATGCCCTCGTTCGGGTAAAGCACGATGGAGCCGGCGACTTCGCCGTCCTGCTCGATGGTGCGCACCACGGTCTCGGGATCGCGCAGCATGAGGCCCCAGTGGTAGTTGAAGACGCCGCGATCGGAGCGGTTCTTGGCGGTGAAGGCCGCCATCTCGTTGGCCTCCGGGTCCAGCTGCTGCTCAAAGAAGCGGTCGAGATCGCCGGGTTCGACGGGACGGAGCTTCACGATGTCTCCTCAAGGGGTCCGGGGCGACGCGTCGGGGTCGAACGCGTCCTGCGCATCCCCTCGTTGGGGCGATGCACCCGTTCACCCTACCGCCGGGGCGCCGTGAGCGCGGCCAAAGCGAGGTTCGTGAAGAGACCCACAGGGTCGGAGACCGCCCCGGAGCGGCGCAGCGCGTGCGGCGTGGAGTTGAGCAGACCGAACGCCGCGTGCACGCGCAGGCGCAGCTCGGCCTCGTCGGCGTCCGGGACGGCCGGCGCCAGTGCGGAGACCCAGAGCTGCACGTACTCGGCCTGGAGGGAGCGCACGCGGTGCCGCGGCTCGGGGTCCAGGCTCGCGAGGTCGCGTTCCTGCACACGGATGACGGCCGATTCGTTGACGGCGAAGCGGGCGTGCGCCGCGCATAGGGAGACCAGCGGGGACGCGCTCTCGCAGGCCGCGCGCCCACCGGCGAGCAGGGATTCGGAGACGCCAACGAGCATCTGCGCCAGGAGGTCCGCCTTGGAGGCGAAGTGCCGGTACACGGCGGGCGCGCTCACGCCGGCCTCGGCCGCCACGGCGCCGAGGGTCGTGGCGTGGAAGCCGTCGGCGGCAAAGAGGCGCGCGGCGGCGGCCAGCAGCTCGGCCCGGCGGTGGGCCTTGGCCTGCTCGCGGAGGGATGCCATGAGCTCACCTTCCTTCGCCTCGGGTGCGCAGTGCATCGCTGCGGGCGCCGACGCGCCCGCCCCACCAGTCTTCACCAGATGCTTGCCCGGGCGAGCCTAGACAAGCGTGATCAGGGTCACTAGTGTCGGGTTTCAGTGAATCACCATTCACTGAAATTGTCGCCACCGCGGCGGCAACCTCACAGCCCGCCACCGACCCTGGAGGCTCATGTGCCGGTCCTGAGCACCAACCTGGACCCCGCCGACCCGCTCGCCCGAGCCCGCCGCGAGCGCAACCGCGCCCTCGCCGAGGAGCTGCGCGAGCGCCTCGCCCGCGCCGCCGCCGGCGGCCCCGAGGCCTCCCGTGAGCGCCACGTGGCCCGCGGCAAGCTCCTGCCGCGCGACCGCGTCGCCACGCTCCTCGACCCTGGCTCTCCCTTCCTCGAGCTCGCGCCGCTCGCGGCGGAGGAGATGTACGACGGCGCGGCGCCGGGTGCCGGCCTCGTCTCCGGGATCGGGCTGGTCCACGGCCGGCCCGTCATGGTGGTGTGCAACGACGCCACGGTGAAGGGCGGCTCGTACTTCCCGATCACGGTCAAGAAGCACCTGCGCGCCCAGGAGGTCGCGGGGGAGAACGCCCTGCCGTGCGTCTACCTCGTCGACTCGGGTGGAGCCAACCTGCCCCGCCAGGACGAGGTGTTCCCGGACCGCGAGAACTGCGTCCGGATCTTCTACAACCAGGCACGGCTCTCCGCCGCCAAGATTCCGCAGATCGCCGCGGTGCTCGGCTCCTGCACGGCGGGCGGCGCCTACGTCCCGGCGATGAGCGACGAGTCAGTCATCGTGCGCAACCAGGGCACCATCTTCCTGGGCGGCCCGCCGCTCGTGAAGGCAGCCATCGGCGAGGACGTCAGCGCCGAGGAGCTCGGCGGTGGCGAGCTGCACGCGAGCACCTCGGGCGTGGTGGATCACCTCGCCGAGGACGACGCCCACGCCCTCGCGATCGTCCGCGACATCGTCGCGACCCTCCCGGCACCCACCCCGGCCTTCGACCACGCGACCCGGCGCCCCGCCGTCGAGCCCTTGGTCCCGGCGATGGGGGAGAACGGCCTCGCCGCCGTGATCCCGGAGGACGTGACCGAGCCCTACGACCCGCGCGAGATCATCGCCCGGCTCGTGGACGGCAGCGTGCTGGATGAGTTCAAGCCGGAGTTCGGCACGAGCCTCGTGACGGGCTTCGCCCGCATCGACGGCCACCTCGTCGGCATCCTCGCCAATCACGGTGTGCTCTTCTCCTCGAGCGCGCAAAAGGGAGCCCACTTCATCGAGCTGAGCGCCCAGCGCGGCAACCCGCTCTTGTTCCTGCAGAACATCTCCGGCTTCATGGTCGGCTCGCAGGCCGAGGCCGGCGGCATCGCCAAGGACGGCGCCAAGCTCGTCACGGCCGTCGCGAGCGCCCGGGTCCCCAAGCTCACCGTGGTGGTGGGTGGCTCCTTCGGCGCCGGCAACTACGCGATGTCCGGCCGGGCCTACCAGCCGCGCTTCCTCTGGATGTGGCCCAACGCGCGCATCTCCGTCATGGGCGGCAAGCAAGCGGCGAGCGTCCTGTCCACGGTGCACCGCGCCAACGTTGAGCGGCGCGGCGAGGAGTTCACCGCCGAGCAGGAGGCCGAGTTCTCCAAGCCTACGCTCGAGCAGTATGAGCACCAGGGCAGCCCCTGGTACTCCACCGCCCGGCTTTGGGACGACGGCGTGATCGCCCCCGAGGACACGCGCCGCGTGCTCTCCCTGGCGCTCGGGGTCATCACGGCCACCGAGCTGCCGCAGACCTCCTTCGGCCTCTTCAGGATGTGAGCCCCGTGTCGCTTCAGCCCCACGCCGTCCCTAGCCGGGAGATCCGCACCGTGCTCGTCGCCAATCGCGGCGAGATCGCGCGCCGCGTGATCCGCACCGTCCACGCGCTCGGGCTCACGGCCGTCGCCGTGTACTCGGACGCCGACGCGGACGCCGCGCACGTCCGCGAGGCCGACGTCGCCGTGCGCCTGGGCCCGGCCCCCGCGGCGGAGTCCTATCTCGACGTCGACGCCGTGCTGGCCGCCGCCTCCGCCACGGGCGCCGACGCCGTCCACCCCGGCTACGGCTTCCTCTCCGAGAACGCCGCCTTTGGCCGCGCGCTCGCCGAGGCGGGCATCGCGTTCATCGGCCCGGGCGAGGAGGCCCTCGCCGTCATGGGGGACAAGATCACGGCGAAGAACCACGTGGCCGCCGCCGGCGTGCCCGTCACGCCGGGCATCGCCGAGGCGGGGCTCGACGACGACGCCTTGGTCGCGGGGGCGGCCGGCGTCGGCTTCCCGCTGCTCATCAAGCCCAGCGCGGGCGGCGGCGGGCAGGGCATGGTGGAGGTGCACGACGCCGCCGAGCTGCCGGGCGCCCTGGCCTCGGCGCGCCGCACGGCCCGCACGGCCTTCGGCGACGACACGCTCTTCCTGGAGCGGCTCATCACCAACCCGCGGCACATCGAGGTCCAGCTCCTCGCCGATCAGCACGGGAACACCGTGCACCTGGGGGAGCGCGAGTGCTCGCTGCAGCGCCGCCACCAGAAGGTCATCGAGGAGGCCCCCGCGCCGCTGCTCCTGGCCCAGCCGGACGGCGGCGCCGCCCTGCGCGCCCGCCTCGGCGAGGCGGCCGTCAACGCCGCGCGCTCCGTGGGGTACGTCGGCGCGGGCACCGTGGAGTTCCTCGTGTCGGACGACCGCCCGGACGAGTTCTTCTTCATGGAGATGAATACGCGCCTGCAGGTGGAGCACCCCGTCACCGAGGAGGTCGTCCGGGTGCGCGGTGAGCGTCTCGACCTCGTCGCGTGGCAGATCCGCATCGCCGCAGGCGAGGCCCTCGACTTCACGCAGGACGAGGTGCGCCTCGTGGGCCACGCCGCCGAGGCGCGCGTCTACGCCGAGCGGCCCGAGGAGAACTTCCTGCCGGCCGTGGGCCCGGTGCGCGCCGTGTCCTTCCCGAGCGGCGAGGGCCTGCGCGTGGACGCGGCCCTGGACGGGCCGGGCGAGGTCAGCGCGTTCTACGACCCCATGATCGCCAAGGTCATCGCCTTCGGCCCCGAGCGCTCGGTGGCCCTCGACCGCCTCGACGCCGCCCTCGCCGACACCCTGATCGCCGGTGCCGGGAGCAACGTCGGCTACCTGCGGGCCCTGCTCGCCGACGCCGACGTCCGGGCCGGGCGCCTCGACACGGGCCTCATCGCGCGGCGGCCCGAGCTCACGCGCGCCGCGGCGCCGGACCCGCGGCTCGTCGCGGCGCTGGCCGCCGCGGCCGCCGTCCTCGAGGTGCGCGCCGGGGCCGGCGCCGACGCCCTCGAGCCGATCGTTCCCGCCTCCCAGCCCGGCCCCGCGCCCGGCTGGACGCCGGACGGCTGGCGGGCGGGCGGCGTCGGGCAGTCCTGCATCCAGGTGAGCCTCGAGCTGCCCGACGGCGCGGCGAGCGGCGCCGTAGCGCCCCGCCCCGGCGGGGCGGAAGGCGAGCTGGGCGACGTCGAGTGGCGCGGCCTGGGTGCCGCCAGGCACGGGGCCTCCACCGAGCAGGAGCTTGTGCTGCATGCGAGCACGGGCGGGATCGGTCGCAGCGCCGCGCGCGTCACGCTGGTCCACACGGGCGGTGAGCGGCCCGAGCTCTGGGCGCACGGCCTGGGGCAGACGCTGCACGCCACAGCTGTGCTGCGCTCGGCGCGGCAGCGCGAGGCGCTCGCGGCCCGCGACGTGGCGACGACGGGCGGCGACCCGCGCGCCATCGCGCCCATGACCGGCACCGTCTCCTCGCTCGGCGTGGAGGACGGCGAGCTCGTCGAGGCCGGCGCGGCGCTCGTGGCCATCGAGGCCATGAAGATGGAGCACCCCGTCACCGCCCCGATCGCCGGGCGCGTGCGCCTCGCGGCCGGCGTGGCGGTGGGGACACAGGTCAACCAGGGCCAGATCGTGGCCGTCATCGAGGCGGAGGTGGAGCCGGAGACCCCGGCCGCCCCGGCAAGCAACTGAAGGTCAGCCGAGGAAAGGGAGGCAAGCCATGAGCGAGTCGCTGCTTGAAGAGGAATACCAGGACCTCGTGGAGACGGTCCGCGAGTTCGCCCGCGAGGTCGTCGCGCCCGTCTCGTACCAGCACGACGTGGAGCACAGCTTCCCGTACGAGGTGGTGGCTCAGATGGGCGAGCTGGGGCTCTTCGGCCTGCCCTTCCCCGAGGAGTACGGCGGCATGGGCGGCGACTACTTTGCGCTCGCGCTGGCCCTGGAGGAGCTCGGGCGCGTCGACCAATCGGTCGCGATCACGCTCGAGGCCGGCGTCTCGCTCGGCGCCATGCCCGTGTACCGCTTCGGCACCGAGGCGCAGAAGGAGGAATGGCTGCCGCGCCTGACCTCGGCCCAGAACCTGGCGGCCTTTGGGCTCACGGAGCCCGAGGCCGGCTCCGACGCCGGCGGCACGCGGACCACCGCGAAGCTCGAGGACGGCCAGTGGGTCATCAACGGAGCCAAGGAGTTCATCACGAACTCCGGCACCGACATCACGGCGCTCGTGACGGTCACCGCGGTGACGGGCGAGCTGCCGCCCAAGGAGGCGGGCGGGGCGCCGCGCAAGGAGATCTCCACGATCCTCGTCCCCGCGAACACCCCCGGCTTCACGGCCGAGCCTGCCTACAACAAGGTCGGCTGGAACGCCTCCGACACCCACCCGCTCTCCTTCAAGGACGCCCGCGTCCCCGAGGAGAACCTGCTGGGCGAGCGAGGGCGCGGCTACGCCAACTTCCTCTCCATCCTCGACGAGGGACGCATCGCGATCGCCGGCCTGTCCACGGGTGCGGCGCAGGGCTGCGTCGACGAATGCGTCAAGTACGCCAAGGAGCGCAAGAGCTTCGGCAAGCCGATCTCCGAGTACCAGGGCGTCTCCTTTAAGATCGCCCGCATGCAGGCCCGTGCCCACCAGGCGCGGCTTGCCTACCACCACGCGGCCCGGCTCATGCTGGCCGGCCAGCCGTTCAAGACAGAGGCGGCGCTCGCCAAGCTCATTGCAGGCGAGGCGGCCATGGACAACGCGCGAGACGCAACGCAGGTCTTTGGCGGCTACGGCTTCATCAACGAGTCCCTCGTGGCCAGGCACTACCGCGACTCGAAAATCCTGGAGATCGGCGAGGGCACCACCGAGGTGCAGCTCATGCTCATCGGGCGGAGCCTGGGGCTGTGAGCCGGCGGATTCAGCAGCGCGGGCTGTACGCGGACGAGCTGGAGCTGGGGGATGAGTTCGTGCACGCGCCGGGGCGCACGCTGACGGAGGCCGACAATGTGCTCTTCACGACGCTGACGATGAACCCGCAGGCCCTGCACCTCGACCACGCCTTCGCCGCGACGCAGCCGTTCAAGCGCCCTCTCGTGAACTCCATGCTGACGCTCTCCACGCTCGTGGGGCTCAGCGTGGGGCAGCTGACCCAGGGCACGCTCGTGGCGCAGTTGGGCCTCAGCGACATCGCCTTCCCGCATCCGGTGTTCGCGGGGGACACGCTCTACGCCGCCACGACGATCACCTCCAAGCGCATGAGTTCCTCGCGGCCGGGGCAGTGGATCGTGGGCATGAGCCACGAGGGAAAGAATCAGGACGGGCGGGTGGTCGCCACGGCCAGCCGGACCGTGCTGATGTGGGATGCCGCAGGGCACGCCGCGCACCAAGTGGGGGAGGTGCAGGCATGAGCTTCCCGGACGGGCCCGACCTCCTGTTCGTGCCGGGGGACCGACCCGAGCGTTTCGAGAAGGCGGCGGCGCGCGCCTCGGCCGTCATCATCGACCTCGAGGACGCCGTGGCGCCCGGAGACAAGCAGGCGGCGCGCGAGGCGCTGCTCGCCTCCTCGCTGGATCCTGCCACCACCGTGGTCCGGATCAACCCGCGCGGCGAGGAGCACTTTGAGGACGACCTCGCTGCGCTGCGCCGCACGGCCTACCGCTGGGTCATGGTCCCCAAGGCAGCGAGCGCGGCCGACGTCGCGCTGCTGGATGGCAACGGGGAGCCGTACCTCGTGGCCGCGCTCATCGAGACGGCGGCCGGGGTGGCGGCGGCGGAGGTCCTGGCGGCCCAGCCGCACGTCGCGGCGCTTATGTGGGGCGCGGAGGATCTCATCGCGTCGATGAACGGCACGGGGTCTCGGCGCGCGGACGGCGCCTACCGGGACGTGTGTGTCTACGCGCGCTCGCGCGTGCTTATTGCCGCCAAGGCGCACGGCAAGGCCGCCATTGACGCCGTGTACCTCGACCTCGCCGACGCCGAGGGGCTGGCCGCGGAGTCCAGGGACGCCGTGGCGAGCGGCTTCGACCTGAAGGCCGTCCTGCACCCGGACCAGGCGGCGGCCGTGCGCGCCGCGTACCGGCCGAGCGCGGCCGAGCTGGCGTGGGCGCAGCGGGTGCTGGAGTCGGCGGCGGCCTCCGGGGGCACCTTTGCCCTGGACGGCGTCATGGTGGACGAGGTGGTCCTGAAAAGGGCCAGGCTCCTCGCGGCCAGGGCGGGGTAGCGACAGCGAGGGGACGGCTGTCTCCGGCTACCCCGCCCTTTCCGGCGGGCAGGACCCCCTACAAAGGGGACGGGATCCTGCTGGCGTCTCGCCCGGCGCCGCGAAGGGATGTCCGGCCGCCGGGAGAGAAGCAGACGGGGGACTGGGACGAGTCCCCCGCTGGTTGAAGCGACGCTCGCGCCGAGCTCGAGGCTGGCAGCGCGAGCGCCACGTGTGCGGGAAACGGGCCGGCGTGGCCCACGTCACACCATAATATGCAGAGCCCTTGTCGAAGTGCGAGCGGTTGCATGCGGTTCCCAGCTCATTGCCGGGGAGAACGCTGTTCGTCTTAAGGAATACTTGGCCGCGTCCGGGGTGCCGGATGCGCGGGGCGCGGCGCCTCTTGCCCCGTCAGGACTGCGCGCGGTAGCGCCGCTCGGGCCGCCCGGCCCCGTACTTGAGCTCCACGCTCAGCACGCCCTGGGCGGCGAGGTGTTCGAGGTAGCGGCGCGCGCTCACGCGGGAGATGCCCACGCGCTCGGCCGCCTCGGAGGCCGAGAGGTCGCCGGCGGCGGCCGCCACGGCCTCGCGCACCTTGGCCAGAGTCTCCCCGGAGAGTCCCTTGGGGGGAGCGGGGGCGCCGGCCGCCGCCGGCGGGGCGCCGAAGAAGCGATCGACGGTGGCCTGTTCGGCGGTGCCCTCGCCACCCACCGCGCTCACGAGCTGGCGGTAGTTCTGCAGGCGCACGGCCAGGTCCTCGCGGGCGAAGGGCTTCATGAGATAGCCAACGACGCCGCCGCGCACGGCGCGCCCGACGGTCGCCTGTTCGCGGGCGGCGGTGATGACGAGCGCGTCGAGGTCGGGATGGATCGCGCGCAGCTCGCGCAGGAGGTCAAGCCCGTTCGTGTCGGGCAGGTGGATGTCAAGGAGCACCAGATGGGGGCGGGTCGACGCGACGAGGCTCGCGGCCTCCTGGGCGTTGTGCGCCACCCCCGCCACGTTGAAGCCCTCCTCGTTGGCGACGAAGCCGGCGTGGATGCGCGCCACCATGAAGTCGTCGTCCACGACAAGCACGTTGATCACCGCGTGCCTCCCCCTGCCTGCTTCGAATCGAGTGCCCGTGAGCCGTCCTGGGCGGGTGCGCCGGCGGGATCGCGGGGGAGCCACGCCTGGAACGTGGTGCCCTCCCCATCTTCCAGGGCCACGTCACCCCCGCGGCGGCGACACACGTGGCGGGTCAGCGCCAATCCCACGCCGCGACCGCCGGGGGAGTCGGAGGCCTTGGTGCTGAAGCCGCGCTCGAAGATGCGCTCGCCGAGCGCCGGGTCGGGCCCGTCGCCCGGGTCGCTGACGCTCACCGTGATGGTGCCGGCCTCGTCCTGCAGGTCGAGGGTGACGACAGCGTCGGGCAGGCCGGACGTGGCGTCGAGCGCGTTGTCGATGAGGTTGCCGATCACGGTGATGAGGTCCCGCGAGAGCTCGGGGGAGACGGCCCCGAGGTGCGCCTCCGGGTCCAGGTCCAGACGCACGTGGCGCTCCGCCGCGGCCGAGGACTTGGCGACGATGAGCGCGGCCAGCGGTGCATCGGCGACGCGCTCCGTCACCGCGTCCACGATGATGGAGCGCTCGGTGGAGACGGCCTCCACGAAGCGCAGGGCCTCGTGGGACTCACCCAACTGGATGAGACCCGCGATGGTGTGCAGCTGATTGGCGAACTCGTGCGTCTGCGCCCGCAGCAGATCCGAGGTGGTCTGGGTGGTGCCCAGGCGGTCCTCCAGCTCGAAGAGGTCGGTGCGGTCGCGCAGGGTCGTGACCGAGCCGATGCGGCGGCCGTGGGAGGTGATGGGCTTGTTGTTGGCCACGAGCAGCCGGTCTCCCACGAGCAGCGGCCGGTCCGCAATCTCCTCGGTCGAGGCGACCACCTCGAGCACGGCGTCGGAGACCCCGTGCGCCGGGAGGTGGGCGCCCTCGCGCATGCCCTCCCAGCCCAGCTGCTCGCGGGCGGCGTCGTTGAGCACCGTGATGCGCCCGTCCAGGTCGACGGCGACGATGCCCTCCTTGACGCCGTGCAGCAGCGCCTCGCGGTGTTCAACGAGGGCGGCGATCTCGCCGGGTTCCATGTCTAGGGTTTGGCGCTTGAGCCGGCGCGAGAGCAGCCACGAGCCGCCCAGGCCGATCGCCGTGCAGGCCAGGAGGGCCACGAAGGCGTCCGGAGCCGCCTCGGCGAGTCGCTCGCCCCAGCCCGGGTACTCGCGGGCCGCGTCCGCCTCGCCCAGCCGCCCGACGTCGTCTTCAAAGACTGGAACGCGTGCCAGCAGCAGGTGCTGCCCCGCGACGTCGGCCGTTCCCGTCCACTGCCGGTTCAGCGGCCCTTGCATGATCGCCTCGGGCGCCACGGTCCCCTCTCGCGTGACGTCGGAGGAGGCGACCACGATCCCGTTCTCGTCAACGAGGGTGGCGTAGGTCAGCCCGGACACCGATCGCACGGATTCGAGGGCGGCCGGCAGGGCCGAGCCGCCGCGGGGGATGGCGTCCGGCAGCGCGGTGCGCACGAGCGGCGTGGCCGCGAGCGACTCCGCGGCGGAGAGCGTGCGCCGCCCCTCGAGGGCCTCGAAGGAGCGCAACGACTGGGCCACCGAGAGGTAGAGCACGCCCGCCAAGACGCCGAGCAACACCAGGAGCTGCAGGGCGAGCAGCTGCCCGGCGAGCGAGATGCGGCGGGGACGACGGGAGGGCAAGGGCGACCCTTTCACGGGGGAAGGTGGAACAGCTCAAACGGTGACCACAATGACCACAAGATTCGATGTGAACGCAAGCTGTGATCCACATCATAGGCGCGTGCACGCTGTACGAGTCCCAGCAAGGCACTCAATGAGGAGACCCGCACATGCCTCGCATTCGCACCCTGAAGTTCGCCGCCGTTGCGGCGGCTGCCGCGCTCGCCCTGACGGCCTGCGGCGCCACCTCCGGCACCAACGCCAGCTCCAATGGCGCGGCCTCCGACGGCCCCGTGAAGGACCTGCGCATCATGGTCCCGAACACGCCCGGCGGCGGCTACGACACCACGGCCCGCACTGCGGCCAAGGTGATGGCCGCCGAGGGCATCACCGACAAGGCGCCCGAGGTGTTCAACCTCGCCGGCGCGGGCGGCACGGTGGGCCTGGCCCGCCTCGTCAACGAAAAGGGCAAGGGCGATCTGGCCATGCTCATGGGTCTCGGCGTGGTGGGCGCGAGCTACACCAACAAGACGCAGGCCAAGCTCACCGAGACCACGCCGCTGGCCAAGCTCATCGAGGAGCCGGGCGCCATCATGGTCTCCAAGGATTCCCCGTACAAGACCATCGACGACCTCGTGACGGCCTGGAAGGCCGATCCCTCCAAGGTGTCCGTTGGCGGCGGTTCCTCGCCGGGCGGTCCGGATCACCTGCTGCCGATGCAGCTGGCTCAGGCGGTCGGCATCGACCCGACCAAGGTCAACTTCGTCTCCTACGACGGCGGCGGCGACCTGCTCCCGGCGATCCTCGGCAACAAGGTCTCGGTGGCCGCCTCCGGCGCCGGCGAGTACATGAAGCAGATCGAGTCCGGCGAGGTCCGCGTGCTGGCCGTCTCCGGCGCCTCCCGCCTGGACGGCGTCGACGCCCCCACGCTGAAGGAATCCAACATCGACCTGGTCTTCAGCAACTGGCGCGGCATCGTGGCCCCTCCCGGCATCTCCGATGCCGACAAGACCAAGTGGATCAACGCCCTGAAGAAGCTGCACGAGTCGGCCGGCTGGAAGGAAGCCCTGAAGACCAACGGTTGGACGGACGCCTTCATCACCGGTGACGAGTTCGGCACCTTCCTCAAGGACCAGGACAAGGCGGTGGCTGACGTTCTGACCAAGCTGGGTCTCGCCAAGTGACCACCGCAGCTACTGCCCGCCCCAACCGCTCCGAGCTGGGCCTCGCGGCCCTGCTCGGGGTGGTTGGGGTGGTGGCCATTGTCAACGCGTTGAGCCTGAGCGGCGCAACAAGCACCTCGGACCCCGTGGGGCCCAAGGCCATGCCCATCGCGGTGGGCATCCTCCTCCTGGTGTGCGCCGTGGTTCTCACGATCCAGGTGCTGCGCGGAGGGGCGGCCGAGCCGGACGCCGGCGAGGACATCGACCCCACCTCCGCCTTCGACTGGAAGACCCTGGCCCTGCTGGTCGGCTTCTTCCTCCTCAACGCGGCGCTCATCAACCAGCTCGGATGGGTCATCTCCGGCGCGATCATGTTCTGGGGTTCCTGCTGGGCCCTCGGTTCCCGCCGTTGGATCGTGAACATCTTCATCTCGCTGGCCCTGACCCTCGCCACGTACTACGGCTTCTACTTCGGCCTCGGCATCAAGCTGCCGGCCGGCATTCTCACGGGGATTCTGTGACATGGAAACGCTCAACCTCTTGATGGAGGGCTTCGGCCACGCGCTGACGCCCACCAATCTGCTCTTCGCCTGCATCGGCGTGGTGCTCGGCACCGCCGTGGGCGTGCTCCCCGGCATCGGCCCGGCCATGGCCGTGGCGCTGCTGCTTCCGGTCACGGCCGGACTGGGTCCGGACACCGCGCTCATCATGTTCGCCGGCATCTACTACGGCGGCATGTACGGCGGCTCCACCACGTCGATCCTGCTGAACACCCCGGGCGAATCTGCAACGGTGATCACGGCGATCGAGGGCCACAAGATGGCCAAGGCCGGGCGCGCGGCGCAGGCCCTGGCGACGGCGGCCATCGGATCCTTCGTGGCCGGCACCATCGGCACGGCCCTGCTCGTGGCGGTGGCACCGCTCGTCGTGAAGTTTGCCGTCAACCTGGGCGGCCCGTCCTACTTCGGCATCATGCTCCTGGCCCTCGTGGCCGTGACCGCCGTGCTGGGCAGCTCCAAGGTCCGCGGCTTCGCCTCCCTGGGCCTCGGCCTGGCGATCGGCCTCGTCGGCTCCGACGTGGTCTCCGGCCAGCAGCGCATGACCTTCGACATCCCGCTCTTGGCGGATGGCATCGACATCGTCGTGGTCGCCGTGGGCATCTTCGCCGTCGGTGAGGCGCTGTGGATCGCCGCGCATCTCTCCAAGGCCAAGACGACCACCATCCCGGTGGGCGCCCCCTGGATGGGCAAGGAGGACTGGAAGCGCTCCTGGAAGCCCTGGCTGCGCGGCACCGCGTACGGCTACCCGTTCGGCGCCCTGCCGGCCGGCGGCGCGGAGATCCCGACGTTCCTCTCCTACATCACGGAGAAGCGCCTCTCGAAGCACAAGGAGGAGTTCGGCCACGGCGCCATCGAGGGTGTCGCCGGCCCTGAGGCAGCCAACAACGCCTCGGCCGCCGGTTCGCTCACCCCGATGCTGGCCCTCGGCCTGCCGGTGAACGCGACCGCCGCCGTCATGCTGGCGGCCCTCACGAGCTACGGCATCCAGCCCGGCCCGCTGCTCTTCGAGGAGCAGCCGCAGCTGGTGTGGGGCCTCATCGCCTCGCTGTTCATCGGCAACACGCTCCTGCTGCTGATCAACATGCCGCTTGCGCCGCTGTGGGCCAAGCTGCTGCAGATCCCGCGCCCGTACCTGTACGCCGGCATCCTGTTCTTTGCCACGCTCGGTGCGTTTGCAGTGAACCTGCAGTCCTTCGACCTCATCCTGCTGATGATCCTCGGCCTGCTCGGCCTGGTCATGCGCCGCTACGGCCTGCCCGTACTGCCCATGATCATCGGCGTCATCCTGGCGCCGAGGGCCGAAAAGGCGCTGCGCCAGTCGCTGCAGCTCTCCAACGGCAATCCGATGGGTCTATTCTCCGAGCCCGTTGCGGTGGTTTGCTACATCATCATCGCGATCGTCCTGGCCCTGCCGCTGTTTGCCTGGGGGTGGAAGACGCGTCACCCGGGCGCCTCGGGCCTCATTGCCGAGGGCGTTGACCAGACGGTGGAGGTCGCCGAGCGTATCGGCGAGGGCGAGACGGTCAAGGGCGACATGCGCGCCTACCTCGACGAGCATGGGACCAAGGTCCGCGAGAACGGGCGCCCCGTGGGCGTGGCCACGCTGCCGAACAATCCCGGCGTCTCCGCGGCAAGCGACGGCGACGAGGAGCGCGGGCATTGCCCCGGTAGCGACGCCAGGCCCGTCTCCGCCTCGGAGAGCGAGCACCGCCAGCGCGAGGAGCGCGGGCGGGACGACGGCTCCGGCGGGGTGTAGCGCCGGAATCGGCAGGGTCGGGGCGCGCCATGGCGGCGCCCCGGCCGGGCCACCGCGGTTTTCCGGCACGACGGCGGCCGCTCACCCTTGGGGGTGAGCGGC
>JALAHE010000105.1 GCA_022712075.1 Galactobacter sp. | reverse complement strand
CTGTCGCAGGTGGGCCGAGGTGGCCGGGTGGGGAACCAGGCGGCTGCCCGTGCCGAGGCCCGCGAACTCGTAGGCGGTCTCGGCGTGCTCCGTGAGGTCCACCCCAGTCTCCTCGTCCTTGTCGCTGACGCGGAAGCCGATGGTCTTGTGTATGATCAGGCCGATCACCGCGGTGGCCAGGGCCGTCCAGGCGATCGCGACCACGGCCGCCGCGAGCTGCGCCCAGAACTGGGCCAGGCCGCCGCCGTAGAAGAGGCCGCCGCCGGCGCCCTCGGCGTCCGGCACGGCGATGAAGCCGAGGGCCAGGGTGCCGATCAGGCCGGAGACCAGGTGCACGCCCACCACGTCGAGCGAGTCGTCGAAGCCCCAGCGGTACTTCAGGCCCACGGCGAGGGCGGAGGCGACGCCTGCGACGAGGCCGAGGCCGATCGCGCCCACCGGGGAGACGTTGGCGCAGGCCGGGGTAATGGCGACGAGGCCGGCCACGATGCCGGAGGCGGCACCGAAGGAGGTCGGGTGCCCGTCGCGGATGCGCTCGGTAAGCAGCCAACCGAGCATTGCGGCGCCGGGGGCGGCGAGGGTGTTGATCCAGATCAGGCCAGCCTGGCCGGCCTCGGCGGCGGCGCCGCCGTTGAAGCCGAACCAGCCGAACCACAGGAGGGCGGCGCCGAGCATCACGAAGGGGATGTTGTGGGGGCGCTGGCGCGGGTCCACGCCGAAGCCCTTGCGCTTGCCGAGGATGAGGGCCAGGACCAGGCCGGCTACACCGGCGTTGATGTGGACCACGGTGCCGCCGGCGAAGTCGATCGCGGCGCCGGCCCAGGAACCGATCGCGCCGTCGGCGCTGAGCAGGCCGCCGCCCCACACCCAGAACGCGATGGGGCAGTACACGAGGGAGACCCAGACCGGGACGAAGAGCGCCCAGGCGCCGAACTTCGCTCGGTCGGCGATCGCGCCGGAGATGAGGGCCACCGTGATGATCGCGAAGGTCGCCTGGTAGCCAACGTTGATCAGGACTCCGGCGTCGAAGTCCTCACCGGAGAGCAGGCCCTTCAGGCCAAACGCCTCGAACGGGTTGCCGAACAGGCCGCCCACGCTCGAGCCGCCGTACGCGGCCGAGTAGCCCCACAGGACCCAGACCACACCGACGATGCCGACGGCCACAAAGCTCATCATCATCATGTTCAGCACGCTCTTGGCGCGGGTCATCCCGCCGTAGAAGAACGCCAGCGCTGGGGTCATGAGCAGCACCATCGCCGCCGCGACCATTTGCCACACCTGGGCTGTGGTCATCTCCATCTTGTGCCTCCGAATTCGTGCGAGTGGGCGGGAAGCTCCGCCACGCACTAGCTTGTCGCCACGGCGTTTCGGGGGCCGGCACCTGTCGTTTCGTCCCTGTTGCAAAGCACCCTCCCGCGTGAAAAGGGCGTCACGCGGGCGTTGCGCCCGCGTTTCGTCAGGGACACAAAAGCCCGACGGCGCGTGGTCCCCTTGAGGGGGCCACGCGCCGTCGGGCTCTGGCTGGCGACCGGAAGCCGCCGCGGCTCGCGGATCAGTCCAGGAGGGCGTCCACGAAGGCCTGCGGGTCGAACGGTGCGAGGTCGTCCGGGCCCTCGCCCAGGCCGATGAGCTTGACCGGCACGCCGAGTTGGCGCTGCATGGCAACGACGATGCCGCCCTTGGCGGTGCCGTCCAGCTTGGTCAGCACGATGCCGGTGATGTTGACGACCTCGGAGAAGACCTTGGCCTGGCTCAGGCCGTTCTGGCCGGTCGTGGCGTCGAGCACGAGGAGCGCCTCGCGCACGGGCGCCTGCTTCTCGATGACGCGCTTGATCTTGCCGAGCTCGTCCATGAGGTTGGTCTTGTTCTGCAGGCGGCCGGCCGTGTCGACGAGCACGACGTCGACCTCCTGGTCCACGCCGGCCTTGACGGCGTCGAAGGCAACGGAGGCCGGGTCCGCGCCGTCCTGGTCGGACTTGACGGTGGGCACGCCCACGCGGGAGCCCCACGTGGCGAGCTGCTCGGCGGCGGCGGCGCGGAAGGTGTCGGCCGCACCCAGGAGCACGTCCTTGTCCTCGGCGACGAGCACGCGCGCGACCTTGCCGATCGTGGTGGTCTTGCCGACGCCGTTAACACCCACTACGAGGATGACGGAGGGCAGGTCGTCCACGCGGTCGGTGGCGAGGCTACGGTCCATATCGGGGCCCACCAGGGCCAGGAGCTCCTCACCCAGGATCTCGCGAACGCGCTCGGGGCTGCGCGAGCCCTCGACCTTCACGCGGGCGCGCAGCTGCAGCATGAGATCGTCGGTCGCCTCGGTGCCGAGGTCAGCCGTCAGCAGCGTCTCCTCGATCTCGTCCCACACGTCCTCGTCGATGCGCTCGCGCGAGAGCAGGGCCAGCAGGCCCTTGCCCAGGACGTTGTTGGACTTGGAGAGGCGCGCGCGCAGGCGGGCCAGGCGGCCCTGCACGGGTTCGGGACGCTCGAGGCTCGGCTCGGCGGGCACGGTCTCGACGACCTCGACGCCGCTCGGGTCGGCCTCGAGGACGGCGACGTCGCCACCGGGCTCCCCGGCCTCGGCCGAGGCACCGGGCGCCGGGGCGGGGTCGTTCGCGTCGCGGGGGCCGTCGTAGCTGGTTTTGGAGCGCTTGCGCGAGGAGCTCACGAACAGCGGGATGGCGATCGCGAGGACCACCACCACCACGGCGGCAATGATGAGGTACATGAGGGCGTCTTGGGTCACGCTTCTACTCTCTCACGGTTCCGGGTGGCCGGGCCCTGCCGCGGGGCACCGCTAGGCTGGGGGCCACCATGCCTGCCTCGCCCCTGCCCTCCTCCGCGGACGCCCCCGAGCGCCTCCCGCGCGACCTTGTTGTGCTGATCGGCGCGGCGCTCATCGTGGCGCTCGGCTTTGGCCTCATCGCGCCCATCCTGCCCAGCTACGCGCAGAGCTTCGGCGTCTCCAACGCCGCCGCGGCGGCGATCGTTTCCGTCTTTGCCGCCACGCGCTTGCTCTTCGCCCCCTTCTCTGGGCGCATCACCGAGCGCTGGGGCGAGCCGCTGGGCTACGTCAGCGGCGTGCTCATCGTCGCCGTCTCAACGATCGCGTGCGCGTACGCCACCGACTACTGGAGCCTCATCGTCTTCCGCGCCGTGGGCGGCATCGGTTCCACCCTCTTCACTGTCTCGGCCGGATCCTTCCTGGCCCGCCGCTCCCCCGCCTCCCTGCGCGGCCGCGTGGCGGGCCTCTACGGCGGGGCGTTCCTCATCGGCAACGTGGCCGGCCCGCTCGTGGGCGGCCTGCTCTCGCCCCTCGGTTACCGGGCGCCGTTCCTGATCTACGGCGTGGCCCTCGTGATCGCCGCCGCCGTCGTCTACGTGTTCCTCGTGGGGGTGCGCCGCACCCCCGGCGAGGCCAAGGCCGGGCAGGCGCTGCCGCCCCTGAGCCTGCGCGAGGCCTGGTCCTCCCCCGCCTACCGCGCGGCCATGATCGGCAACTTCGGCAACGGCTGGGTCACCTTCGGCGTGCGAACCTCGCTCGTGCCGCTCTTTGCTGCCGGATACCTGGGGATGGACGCCCTGCAGGTGGGGCTGGTGCTGACCGCCTTTGCCCTCGGCAACGCCGCAGCGCTGAGCTTCTCCGGGCGCTGGTCCGACCGGGTGGGGCGGCGCCGGCCCATCATCATCGGCATGAGCATCGCCGCGCTGACCGGTTCGCTCCTGGGGCTCAGCCCCGACGCGTGGGTGCTCGTTGCCCTCTCCCTGATCTCCGGCCTCGGCACCGGCATGTTTGGCCCCGCCCAGCAGGCGACCATCGCCGACACCGTGGGGCCCGAGCGCTCGGCGGGGCGGGCCATGGCCGCCTTCCAGATGGCGGCCGACCTCCCGGCCATCGCCGCCCCGCTCATCGCCGGCTACCTCTCCGACCACTTGGGCTACGCCCCGGCGTTTGCGATCTCCGGGCTGATCATGGCCCTCGGCGTCATCGCCTGGGCGCGGGTGCGGCCCGCGCAACGGGCCGCCTGAGCACGGCGCACGCGGCGCGGCGGGCGGGCGCTAGCGCTCCTCGCGCTCGAGCCGCTGGCTGATCACGCGCGTCACGCCGTCGCCGCGCATTGACACGCCGTAGAGCGCATCCGCGATGTCCATCGTGTGCTTCTGGTGCGTGATGATGATGAGCTGGCTGTGCTCACGCAGGTCAGAAAAGACGCCGAGCAGGCGCATCAGGTTGCGCTCGTCGAGGGCCGCCTCCACCTCGTCCATGACATAGAACGGCGAGGGACGGGCCGTAAAGATGGCCACGAGCAGGGCGATCGCCGTGAGCGAGCGCTCACCGCCGGAGAGCAGCGAGAGCCGCTTGACCTTCTTGCCGGCCGGGCGTGCCTCCACCTCGATGCCGGTCGTCAGCAGATCGTCCGGCTCCGTCAGCCTGAGCTTGCCCTCGCCGCCGGGGAAGAGCTTGGCGAAGACCTTCACGAACTCCCGCGAGGTGTCCTCGAAGGCCGAGGCAAAGACCTCGCGCACGTGATCGTCCACCTCGCGCACCAGCTCGAGCAGGTCGGCCCTGGAGGAGCGCAGATCGGCGAGCTGTCCCACGAGGTAGTCGTGACGTTCCTCGAGCGCCGCGAACTCCTCGAGCGCCAGGGGGTTGACCTTGCCGAGCTCGGCGAGGTCCCGTTCGGCGCGCTTGAGCCGCTTCTCCTGCTCGGCCCGGACGTATGGGACGCCGCTCACGGCTCGGCCCTCCGCGTCCACCTCCTGGCGCAGGGCGGCCCACTTGTCCTCGGCCTCCGCCTCGAACACCTCCACCGGCAGCTCCGGGCCGTAGCCCTCCAGGAGTGCCTCGGGGCTCAGCCCCAGCTCGGTCAGCGAGCGCTCAACGAGGCTCGCCTCGCGGGCCTCGCGCTGGGTTTGGTCCAGCTCGGCGCTGTGCGAAGCCTCGCGCAGCTCCTGGACCTGCGCGGCCAACCGCTGGGCCTGCGCGCGGGCCGCCTGCACGGCTGCAGCCTGCCTGCGTCCGGCTTCCTCGGCCTCTTGGACGGCCAGGGCCGCCGTGTCGATGCGGCGCTGGAGTTCCTCGCGCACCACGGCGACGAGCCGCTCGACCTCCTCGGCTCGCGCGGCCTGGGCGGCGCGGCGGGCTGCCCGCTCTGCCGCCTTGGCGCGGGCGAGGCGCTCGGCCTCGGCTGCGCGCAGCAGCGAGCGTTCGCGTTCCTCGTGGCGCCTGGCGCTCTCCTCCGCTGTGCGCAGGGCCAAGCGGCACTCGACCTCGTCCGCGCGGGCCTGCACCGCGGCAGCCACCAGCCGGTCGCGCTCGGTCGTGGACGGCTCGAGTTCCTCCGGCACGGCCTGCGCCGCCTCCAGCCGTTCGGCGAGGGACGTGAGCTCCGCGAGCGCGGAGGCGTGATCGGCTGCGGCCCGCTCGCGGGCCGCCGTGTGCCGCTGGGTCTCGGCGCCCGCCTGCGCTGCCATGGTCTCGAGCCGACGCAGCTCGGCCGAGGCCGCTGAGGCCTCCCGTTCGCTCTCGCGCAGGGCCTGCTGCGCAGCCTCGAGCTCGCGGCCACCCGCCTGGAGCGTCGGTTCGGCCGCCTCGACCTCGGCGCGCGCCGCCTGCT
>JALAHE010000104.1 GCA_022712075.1 Galactobacter sp. | reverse complement strand
GGCGGGGGCGGGGGCGCCGCGGCGGCCGGCACGGCCGCTGGAAGGCGCCAACGCACGACGTCGGGCAGGGACTTGAGTGCCAGGCGTCGCCAACCGTGGGCCGTCCACGCGATCCTCATCTTGGGCGTGCTGGCGATGGTCTTCCCCTTCGTGTGGCAGCTCCTGACCTCGTTCAAGAACTTCGCCGGCGCCACCTCCATCCCGGTGCAGTGGATCCCCGCGCCGTGGGATTTTTCAAACTTCGGCAAGGTGTTCGACGCCATGCCGTTCGGGCAGATGTTCGTGAACTCGGTGATCCTGACCGTGGCCCGCACCGTGGGACAGGTGGTGCTGTGCACCATGGCCGGCTACGCCTTTGCGCGCATGGCCTTCCCCGGGCGCAACGTGATCTTCCTGCTCTTCCTGTCGGTGCTCATGGTCCCGGGGCAGCTCTTCCTGCTGCCGCAGTACGAGATCATGCAATCGCTCGGCTGGCTCGACACGCTCAAGGCGATCATCGTCCCCGGACTGTTCTCCGCCTTCGGCACGTTCCTCATGCGGCAGTTCTTCATGTCGATGCCGAACGACCTGGAGGAGGCAGCCCGCTTGGACGGAGCCAATCAGTGGCAGATCTTCTGGCGGGTCATGCTCCCGCTGGCCAAGCCGGGCGTCATCGCCCTGACCGTGTTCACCGTGCTCTGGAGCTGGAACGACATGCTCTGGCCGCTCATCGTCACGAGCGATCAGGCCAAGATGCCGCTGTCGGTTGGCCTCACCCAGCTCGTGGGCCTGCACATGACCAACTATCCGGTGCTGATGGCCGGCTCCCTGCTGGCCACGATTCCCATGGTGGTGGTGTTCATGTTCCTGCAGAAGCAGTTCATTCAGGGCATCGCCTTCTCCGGATCCAAGGGCTAGAGCGGGAAGAATCTGCTCATGACTCCGAGCCAAGCCACCCGCCCCACGCTGCGCACCGTCGCCGCGGCGGCCGGGGTGTCAACCGCCACCGCGTCCTACGTGCTCAGCGGCAAGGACGCCTCCATCCCGGCCGAGACGGCCGCCCGCGTCCTCGCTGCGGCCAAGGAACAGGGCTACCGGCCGAACCGTGCAGCCCGCGCCATGCGCACGGGCCGCACGGGGCTCGTGCTGCTGTCGCTGAACATGATGTCCGACCCGTGGTCGCTCGGCGTGAGCGAGTCGGTGGGGCAGCGCGCGGCGGAGCACGGGCTGGCGGCGCTGGTCCAGGCCCACGGCGCCTGGTTCGACACGATCACCCAGGTCCAGCCGGACGTCGCCTACGTTGACTCGCCGGACGAGGACGCGGAGACGGCCAGTCAGCTGGAGCGGCTCGTGGCGGCGGGGCAGCGGCTCGTGGTCTTCAGCGAGCGGCTCGAGCCGGCCGGCTTCGACGTGGTGCGTTCGGCCGCGGCGCCGGGCAGCGAGCTCGCCCTCAACGAGCTCCTGTCCCACACCGCGCAGGTGGCGTTCCTGACGCCCGCGGGCACCGTTGAGCTCAGCCGCGAGCGGCGCACGCGATACACCGCGTACCAGGAGGCGGTGGCCGCTGGACGGGTGGAGCGGGACCTCACCACGCTCTACGACGGGAGCCGCGCTGGGGCGTTCCGCGCCGCCGTCGGGCTCTTGGAGTCCGCCGATCGGCCGGCGGCGATCGCGGCCAACACCGACTACGCGGCCCTGGCCGCCATCGGTGCCGCCCAGTTCCTTGGCCTCAAGGTTCCCGAGGACCTGCTGGTCACGGGCCTGGGCAACACGGACGAGGGGGCCGAGTCGACGCCCTCGCTCACCTCTGCCGGGCCCGAGAACTTCTACGAACGACAGGCGCAGATTGTGGTCGACGCCGCCACCCGGGAGATCGGGGACGGCACCGTCCACGACTTCGAGTGGCTGCTCCACCGCCGCGCCTCCACCACACCTCCAGATCCTCGCGGCGCCTGAGCCGCGGGCCGGCGGCGCCCCACCTTGCGGGCCGCCGCGGCCAGACAGCTAGAAAGAAGGAATCCCCGCATGAACACCCTTCGCATCGGCCTCATCGGCTTTGGGCAGCGCGCCCGGCTCGCCGAGGAGCTGCTCCGGGACGGCAACGACGCGGTAGTCACCGCGGTCTGCGATCCCAGCGAGCGCGGCCAGGCAGCGGCCCGCGAGCGCTACCCGGAGGCCCTCGTGACGGACTCGCTCGACGAGCTCCTGGCCAGCCAGGTCGACGCGGTCATGGTGTTCACGCCTGACGATCTGCATGCGGCGCCCGTCATCGCCGCCCTCGAGGCGGGCAAGGCGGTCTTCAGCGAGAAGCCGCTCGCGATCAGCGTGGAGGACACGGACCGCATCCTGGCCACGGCGATGCGCACCGGCAGCCGCCTCTACGTTGGCCACAACATGCGCCACATGCCCGTCATCACGCTCATGAAGCGGCTCATCGACGAGGGGTCCATCGGCGAGGTCAAGGCCATCTGGTGCCGCCACTTTGTTGGCCACGGGGGCGACTACTACTTCAAGGACTGGCACGCCGACCGCAGCCGCACCACGGGTCTGCTCCTGCAGAAGGGCGCCCACGACCTGGACGTCATTCATTGGCTGGCCGGCGCCTATACGCGCACGGTCGCCGCGATGGGTGAGAACGCGGTCTACTCCCAGATCCAGGACCGCCGGGACCGTAGCAACGAGCGCATGGGCGACTGGTTCTCGCTCGAGAATTGGCCGCCCACCGAGCTCACCGGCCTGCACCCCGTGATCGATGTGGAGGACCTCTCCCAGGTCAACATGCGCCTGGCCAACGGCGTCCTCGCCAACTACGAGCAGTGCCACTTCACGCCCGACTACTGGCGCAACTACACGGTGATCGGCACGAGCGGACGGATCGAGAACTTCGGGGACGACGCCGGGGAGAAGGTGGGGCTGTGGGACCACCGTCACCGCGGCTACGCGGCTCCGGACCGGGAGTTCGAGATCCCAGCGGAGGAAGGCGGTCACGGCGGCGGCGACTCGCTGCTCGTCAAGGAGTTCCTGCGCTTCGTGCGCGAGGGCGGCGTGACGTCAACGAATCCGGTGGCGGCCCGCGAGGCCGTGGCCACGGGCGTGCTGGCTACGCAGTCGCTGCGCGGCGACGGCTCGGCGCTCACCGTGCCGGAGCTGCCGGCGGAGCTGGTGGAGTACTTCGAGCGCGGGCAGGCCTAGCCTCGATGTGCTTGGGGCCGCCCGGGCGTCCGGGCGACCCCAAGAAAGCGGTCCGCGGATGGCTCCTCTCGACGAGCCATCCGCGGACCGGATGAGCCGATCGCGGACCAGCGCGATCGGCTCACGTCGTGTTTCCCGGCCGGGGCCGGTCCGGCTCCCCCGCCGGGCGGCCCGGGCCCACGCACAGGCCGGGCCGCCCGGGGAGTGCGGTCCGCCGTATCCCGCGGAAGCGGCCACCCTCATAGCCCCTTCCGCAACGCACGTCCCGCGTTGCCGCAGCAGGTCTCCCTGGAGGAACCCGGCACCCACAGCCGAGTCCGCTCCCCGCTGGCCCGCCGATGGACTCGGCGGACGCGGGAGCCGACCGCCACCGACGCCGCATGCGGGCTCCCCGCTGGCGGTGCACCACGCTCTGGCGTGGCGAGGTGCTTCCGCCGCGAGACGCAGGCCCGCGCTTGGCGCTCACCGGTGCTCGATCCGCTCCCTCTCGGTTGCTGACAAGATCAACCTTAGATAAATAGGTAACGCTTGTCTAGCGTTATTTGTGCACGACGTCGCTTGGGGACACAGAGGGCCCCTCGCCTTGCGGCGAGAGGCCCTCATGCTCACGGCCCGACGGCGGGCGGGCGGCTCAGTGCCGGCCGCGGCGGCGCGGACGCACCAGCAGGACGCCGGTACCCAAGAGCAGCATCAGGACGGCCACCGCGAGCACCCCGGAGACCGGAGCGCCCGTGGCCGGGAGGTCCTTGTCCTGCGTGGCCTGGCCGGCATCGCCTGGCTCGGAGGCGTCGGCGCTGTCCGACTGGCCCGGCTCGGCAGGGGAGCCGCTCGTTACGGTGTCCTCCGGGGTGGGTGCGGCCGTGTCCTCCGAGCTCGGCGTGGCCGAGTCCTCGGGGCTCGGCGTCACGGACTCGCTCGGCGTGGGCGTGCCAGACTCGCTCGGGGTCGGCGTGCCAGACTC
>JALAHE010000103.1 GCA_022712075.1 Galactobacter sp. | reverse complement strand
CCCCGGTCTGCGCGGAGTATTCCGCCCGGGCGGGCGGGCTGGGCGGCATGGGGTGGGCCGAGGCGGCGACGCCGCCGGCACTAGCCGGACGCGGCGGATGCTGGTTCAGGGACCTCGACGATGAGGGCCGGGTGCTCGCCGAGATCCACTGCGGTGTCGAGGCTGGCTTCAGGCCGGCGGCCAAGGCGCACCCGGCGCTGCTGCTGGGCTCCGTGCGCGAGCTTGAAGCGCTCGGAACACGGTTGCAGCTACACGGCGGAGCTGTCGACTGGAGCGAGCGGCACACCTTCGACGGCTACGAGCGCTTCCACGCCAGCGATCCGTTCGGCAACCGGATCGAGGTGCTTGCCCCTTCCGGGGCCACCGCCTGAGCAGGCGGTCCGAGCGCCGGAGTGAGGGACGGGGCCCAGAGGTGAGTGCTACGGTGCGGGGCATGCGCAGACGCACCACTCTCCTGATGGCGGCCATGGCGGCGGTGGCCCTGAGCTCCTGCACGCCGGGCGGTGACGCCGCCACGCCCACGACGAGCGGGACTGACGCGGGCACGGCGGCCAGCGCCACCAACGGCCCGGGGGCCAAGCGCTGCCAGGAGATCACCTCCCAACTGGGCATCCTTGCGGACGGCCTGACGCTCGACGCCGGCGCCTCCGAATACTCCGAAAGCGGTGACACGAACTGCTCGTGGAAGCGCGGTGGCACCACGGTGCTCCGGTTCGGCATCGGCCGGGCCATGGGAGACCCGGCCGCGCTCATGGAGGAGGAGAACCCCCTGGTCATCGCCGACCCCACGGCCAGCGGGCTGGGCGGTGTCGTGACGATCAACCGTGAGGGTGGCACCCTCGCCGAGGTCGGCGACCTCGCCCTGGTCCTGCCGAAGCACGGGCTGACGCTCGGCTACGCCGGGCCCGCCGAGGGGATGCCGGGATCAGCGAGCATCGCCGATGTGGCCAGGGCCCTCGCCGGAGTCAACGAGGCCCTCCCCGCGCGGCCCTAGCAGCGGCGCCGCCCGTGGTTCGCCGCCGGAAGGATGAGGACATGCACCCTCTGCACGAGACCATCGTCATCACCGCCACGCTGCCGGCGCCGCCGGGCGCGGTGTGGGAGCAGCTCGCGGACCCGGCGCTCCGGCTCGCCTGGACGGTGCCGCCCGGCCAGGAGCTGATCTACGACGCCACCGACTTCAGCGAGGGCGGCCGCGATCACTACCGCTGCGGTCCGGCGGGCCGGCTCGGCCTCGACGGGGAGGTGCGCTATCTGCGGCTGATCCCGGGCTCGCTCCTGGTGCACAGCGAACTGCTCGGCACGCCGGGGGGACCGCTCAGCGCCGCGCTGCTGAGCTGGGAGCTCGAGGACCACGGGGCCTCCACGCGGCTGCGCCTGTGCGATCAGGTGACGTCCTTTGCCGGGCTCGCCATGATCGAGGGGCACCGCGAGGGCTTCGCGGCCTCGCTGCGCCAATTGGAGGCGGTCCTGTCCGCCCGCCCCTAAGCCGCCACGCGCCGTCGGGCATCGGGGGCAGCCCGGCGGGGCCTCAGCCCAGCGCCGGCGCCGGCGTGAAGCGGCGGGCGCCGCCGCTGACGCGGATGCCGCCCTCGGCCGGGATGTCAACGAGCAGGCGGCTGGGGCGGCCCACGTGTGCCCCCTGCAGGATCTCGATCCGGCCGTCCCCTGGGGCCCTGCCCACGTGGCGCAGGTACGCGCCGGTGGAGGCGGCAGCCGAGCCCGTCGCCGGGTCCTCGGTGAGGCGCCCCACGGGGAAGAGGTTGCGGGCCTCGTAGAGCGCCTCGCCGAGCGGCGAAAGCACGGTCACCGTGCCGGTCCAGCCGCGCTGCGCCATGAGCGGCGCCAGGGCGCGCGGGTCGAAGCGGAACTGGTGAAAGAGCTCGCGGTCGCGCAACACCAGCACCGGATGCCAGTTGCCGGCAAAGGATGCGAGCGCCGGGAAGCCGGGGGCCAGGTCGTCCTCGCGCAGCGCCAGGATCTCCAGCAGCCGGGCCAGGGCCTGCGGATCGAGCACGCGCACCGCCGGTTCCACGGAGGTGAAGGAGACAACCGCCTCGCCGGCGGCGTCGCGAGAGGCGGAGATCGCCACCTCGCCCGCCGGCGTCTCGAAGAGCATCTCGGCGAAGCCGTGGGTGTCGAAGAGCTCCACGGCGGTGGCGATCGTCGCGTGCCCGCAGAATGGGATCTCCGCCCCCGGGGTGAAGTACCGCATGCCCACGCGGGCGGCCCCGCCGGGCGCCGCCGGGTGCGTCAGGGAGACGACAAAGGCGCTCTCCGGGTAGCCGAGCTCGGAGGCCAGCGCCTGCATGTCCTCGGCGCCGAGGCGGGAGGCATCGGGAACCACCCCGGCCGGGTTTCCGCCCTGCGGGGCGTCGGCGAAGGCGGTGTAGTGAAGCGTCTCGGTGCTCATGTCAGGGGCCAACCGCCCCGGACGGCTCGGCATTCCCGTGGGCGGGCTCGCGAAGCGTGAGCGCCGGCGGCCGCAGGGCCCGCAGGGCGTAGAGGATCGCCGCGAGGTCGACGAGCTCCTGGGTGAGCGCGCCGGCCACGGCCGGGATCGCGCCGGTCGCGGCGACGAGCATGAGGCCCACGCTCAGGACGATGCCGATCCAGATGGACGTGAGCGCCACACGCAGGGTGTGCCTGCCGATGCTCACCGCCTCGGCGAGCGGGCGCAGCGAATCGCGCAGGATCACCGCATCGGCTGCGTCGCCGGCCGCGGTGGCGCCGCGGGCCCCCATCGCCACGCCCACATCGGCGGCAGCGAGCACGGGGGCGTCGTTGACGCCGTCGCCCACCATGACCACGGGGCGCGGGGACAGCTCCGCGGCGAGCCGCACCTTGTCGGCCGGCAGAAGCTCTGCGTGCACCTCCGTGATCCCCACGCTCGCGGCGACCGGCGCGGCCGTGGCCTCGACGTCGCCCGTCAGGATCACCTGCCGCGTCACCCCGTGCTCGCGCAGCCACGCCGTGACGGCCGCCGCCTCCGACCGAGGCGCGTCCTGCAACACGAGCGTGCCGGCAAAGACCCCGTCCACTGCCACGTACGCCGCCGCCTGTCCGGCCGAGAGCGGCTCGCGCTCGAGGCCGGGCGCCAGGGAGGCGACCCACGCCGGCTTGCCCACCGCCACCTCGCGGCCCTCCACCCGCGCCAGGACGCCGTTGGTCGCGACCTCGCTCGCGCCGTCCACGGCGGGAAGCTCCAGGCCGCGCGCCTCGGCGGCGGCGATGATGCCGGCGGCAAGCACGTGCGAGGAGGCCTGCTCGGCGGCAGCGGCGAGGCGCAGCACCTCATCGGCGTCCGCCGCGCCGGCCGGGCGCACCCCGACGAGCTGCGGCCGGCCAGCGGTGAGCGTTCCGGTCTTGTCGAACGCGGCGGAACGCAGCCGGCCCAGGCGTTCGAGCACGCCGCCGTCCTTGACCACCACGCCGGCCCGCGAGGCGCGGGAGAGGCCACCCAGAAACGCGACGGGCGCCGCGATGAGCAGCGGGCACGGGGTCGCGAGCACCAGGACCTGCGCAAAGCGCAGGGGATCGCCGGAGAGCGCCCACGCGCCGCCGGCCAGTAGGAGCGAGAAGGCGGTGAAGGGGAGGGCAAAGCGGTCGGCGAGGCGCACCGTCGGCGCCTTGTTCTCCTGCGCCCGGCGCACCAATGCCACGATCTGCTGGAACTGGCTCTGTTCCGCCGCGCGCAGGGCGATAAGGCGGACGGCGGAGCTGCCGTTGACGGCGCCGGAGGCCACCTCGTCGCTCGCGCCCAGTCCCACGGGGAGGGACTCGCCCGTGAGGGAGGACAGATCGAACTCCGCCGCCTCCAGCAGGCGCCCGTCCACGGGCACCACCTCGCCCGGCCGGACGAGCACGGTGTCCCCGGCGAGCAGCTCGCCGGCGTCCACCTCGGCCTGCGTGCCATCGGCCGCCACGCGGACCGCGCGCTGGGGAGCGTGATGCAGCAGCGCATCCAGATCGGCCTTGGCCCGCGAGGCAGCCGCGTCCTCCAGCGCCTCGCCGCCGGAGAGCATGAGCATCACGATGAGCGCCGCCACGTACTCGCCCACCCACAGCGTCGCCAGCATCGCCACGACCGCCAGGATGTCCAGGCCCCAGTGCCCGCGCAGGATGTCCTTCACCATGCCCACGCACGTGTAGAGCACAAAGGCGCCAACGTAGGCCGTCGCGATGATCCGCGCCGCCAGCGGCCAGCCGGCCGCGGCGCACACGAGGACCACCACCAGGACGGCGAGGGTTGCAGTGACCCACGGGTACGAGCGGAGGAAGCGCGCCACCGCCGCCATCCGGCCGCGCGGGGAAGGGGGCGTGGG
>JALAHE010000012.1 GCA_022712075.1 Galactobacter sp. | reverse complement strand
GGGCAGGACGGCGGCTCCGGTTCCGTGAGCGCCACCCCGGCCCCGGCCGGACTGGAGAGCTACTACGAGCAGAAGGTCGAGTGGAAGGACTGCTCGGGCGGCTACGTCTGCGCGAGTGTCCAGGCGCCGCTCGACTACGAGAAGCCCGACGGCGAACGGATCAAGCTCGCCCTCATCCGCGAGCGCGACGCCGGCAAGGCGTCAAAGTCGCTGCTGATCAACCCGGGCGGGCCCGGTGGCTCCGGCATCACCTACATCCGCAACGGCGGCGCCCTCTCCTTCGGTGAGGACGTCACGTCCGAGTACGCCGTGGTGGGCTTCGACCCGCGCGGCGTGGGCGAGTCCACGGCTGTGAAGTGCCTGAGCGGGCAGGAGACGGACCAGCGCCGCGCCACTGCGTCCATCCCGAGCGACGAGGCCCAGGTGAAGGAGCTCATCGATGACTCCGCCACCTATGCCAAGGCCTGCGAGGCGAACTCGCCGGCCGGGCTGCTTGAGCACCTCGACACCAACACCGCTGCCCGCGATCTGGACATCATGCGCAACGCCCTGGGCGACGCGCAGCTGAACTACCTGGGCTACTCCTACGGCACCAAGCTCGGCGCCACCTACGCCGAGCTGTTCCCCGCCACGGTGGGGCGCATGGTGCTCGACGGCGCGATGGACCCCTCGCTCGACGCGACAGCCGTGGGTGAGGCCCAGGCCGAGGCCTTCGAGCGCTCGCTCGACCTCTTCCTCGAGGAGTGCGTGGGCGGGGACCTGTGCCCCTTCACCGGCACGGCCTCCGAGGCGCGGACGGCGCTGACGTCCTGGGTGCACGGGCTGGAGACTGCTCCGCTTGACCTCTCCGACGGGCGCGTGTTCACGGCCTTCGACGCCGTGCAGGCGATCCTGCTGGCGCTCTACGAGCCGCGCAACGCCCCGCGCGTGGTGCAGGGGCTCGCCGCCGCGATCAACGACAAGGACGCCACCGACCTCATGGCTCTCGCCGATCTCTCGAGCGATCGCGCCGCGGACGGCACGTACTCCAACACCAACGACGCGTTCACTGCCATCAACTGCCAGGACTACTCGCGTGGGAGCGGGGACGCGCAGCAGATCCTGGCGCGGGGCAAGGCCTTCGAGGCGAAGTCCCCGTTCTTTGGGCGCTACATGGGCTACGACGACGCCTGCTCGCAGTGGCCGACCGAGGCCGTCGAGGCGCCCGCCCCGATCAAGGGTTCGGCGGACCTGGCACCCATCCTGATCATCGGCACCACGGGCGATCCGGCCACCCCGTACGCCTGGTCGGAGGCGCTCTCCGCGCAGCTGCCGAACTCGGAGGTGCTGACGTGGGTGGGCGAGGGACACACCGCCTACGGCCGCTCGAATCAGTGCGTGACCTCGGCCGTTGACACCTTCCTGTTGCAGGGCCAGCTGCCCGCCTCCGGCACCCGCTGCTGAGGGTATCCGGCCACGGGGCCGCCTCGTTTTGACCGAAGCGGTTTGCACCCGGTAAGGTTTTCTCCTGTGGCCGCAACGCCACAAACGGTGATCTTTTGACCACCGGCCTCCTTAGCTCAGTCGGTAGAGCGTTTCACTCGTAATGAAAAGGTCGCCAGTTCGATTCTGGCAGGGGGCTCCACGAAACAAGGCCCGGAACCGCATGGTTCCGGGCCTTGTGCGTCTCTGAGGGCCCGCTCCGCCCTCCCCCACACCGCGTACTGACCAGTCGGTCCGGCCCTGGGCCACCGGGAGCAAGAAATCGGACCAGCCGCCGCTCGGTGAGCAGTATGACGCTGCGCGCGGCCTGGTCCGTTTTTCGCCTCAGTCGGGGCCCGCAAGCGGACCTACTGGTCAGTACGCGGACATGGGAGAGGCACGTGCCCGACGGCGCGGGGTCGGGTTGCGCCGTCCAGGCCCCGCGCCCCTCATGCGCGGCCGCCCGGTAACAAAAGGTCCGCGAACGGCTCACCCGGGTGAGCCATCCGCGGACCAGATGAGCCAATCGCGGACCAGATGTCCCATCCGCGGACGACGGGCGCTGACCTCGGGCGCGGGGGCACCGAGCTGCCCCGCCGCCGGCCGGGATCAGGCGAAGTCGGCCTCGGCCGGGTCCGAGGCGATGCGGCCCTCGGCGCCCTTGTCCAGGGAATCCACGAGCGCCAGGTCGGCGTCGGAGAGCGTCACGGCGAGGGACTCGTAGTTCTCCACGATGCGCGAGGGCGTGATCGACTTGGGGATCACCACGGAGCCGCGCTGGCGGTGCCACGCGAGAACCACCTGGGCCGGAGTGGCGCCGATGCGGGCGCCGATCTCGGCGAGCACGGGCTCCTCCAGCAGGCCGGTGCCGTTGCCGAGCGGGGACCAGGACTCGTGCAGGATGCCCTTGTCGGCGCAGTAGGCGCGCAGCTCGTTCTGCGGGAAGTACGGGTGCGTCTCGATCTGCAGCATGGCGGGCGTGACACCCGTGGCCTCGATCAGCTCGTCCAGGGTCTCGGCGGTGAAGTTGCAGACGCCGATCGTCTTCACGCGGCCCTGCTTCTGCAGCTCAACGAGGGCCTTCCACGTGTCGACGTAGGTGCCGCGCTTGGGCTGGAGCCAGTGGATCAGGTAGCAATCGAGGGTCTCGAGGCCCAGCTTGTCCATGGAGACGTCGAAGGCAGCGAGGGTCTTCTCGTAGCCCTGCTCGGAGTTCCAGACCTTGGTGGTGACGAAGATGTCCTCGCGGGGCACCTCGGTGGCGGCCAGGGCGCGGCCCACGCCGGCCTCGTTGCCGTAGATCGCGGCGGTGTCGATGTGGCGGTAGCCGGCGGCCAGCGCCTGCTGCACCACGTCCTCGGCCACCTCGTCCTTGACCTGCCACACGCCGTAGCCCAGCTGCGGGATGGTGTTGCCGTCGTTAAACGTCAGTTCGGGGGAGATGAGTTCGCTCATGCCCCCATCCTGTCACTGCCAGGCGTTCTCCGCGTCGGAGACCCTCGCCTCAACGGTGTCAACGCGGCGAGCCACCGTGGCGAGCACCGCGGCCGGATCGGACTCGAAGCGGGACATGGCAGCGGCCTGGGCTGCCGTCGCCGCGTCGTTGGCCGCCCGCGACAGCGCGCGGTGCACGGGCTCCACGGCGCCGGGGATGTCCGAGCCCTCCACGGGGTGCTCCCGGTGACCGCTGGCGCACACGGCGCGCACGCGCTCCACGAGCTCGCCGAGACGGTCGGCCTGCGGCAGCAACACGGCGTAAAGGGCGTCGTCCTCGGTGCCCTCGAGCACCTGGTGGAAGCGGTCGATGGCCCGGCGGAAGCGGTCGTGGTCAACGCGCCACAGGCCAAGCCCCAGCTCGCGGTCCTCGGAGCGAGAACCGCGCAGCGCAGAAAAGAGACCCATGCCCATTAGCCTACAGCCGCGTAACGCAACCCCACGAGGTGTGGGGAGGCGCCGGGAGGCGCCCACGCGCCGTCGGGCACCTGACAACGTGCCCGACGGCGCGTGGCTCAGGAGAGCGCGAAGCGCAGGGTCCGCACGGAGAGCGGCGTGAGGCCGAGCCGCACGGCGCGGTCCTCCCCCACCGTGACGGCCTGCTGCGCGTCCTCAAGCAGGGAAACCTCGTGCACCGCGGTGAAGGGCACGTCGAGGCGCACCTCGGCGGCGGCGTGATGGCCCGTGGCCTCGTGCACGCGCACGATGAGATCACCCGAGCGATCGGCAGCCGGCTTCACGGCGTCCAGCAGCACGCCCTCGCCGCTCACCGTGACGAGCGGGGCCACGGAGCGGGCACCGCGGATCGCGCGGGGCGGTGCGTTGAGCTCGTGGGCCAGCTCGGTGGCCGTGAGCTCGGTGCCGCCCAGCTGCAGGGCGTAGCGGTGCTCGTGGCGGCCCTGATCCGTCTCCGGGTCCGGGTAGCGCGGAGCGCGCAGCACCGAGAGGCGCAGCGTCGTGACCACGCCGGCGCCGTCCAGGACGTCGCGCGTCACGTCGAAGCCGTAGCTCGAGTCGTTCGCGAGGGCCACCGCCCCGTCGCGGTCGGGGACCAGGACCCAGCGCTGCATGGAGGTCTCGAACTTGGCGTTCTCCCACGAGGTGTTCACGTGCGTGGGGCGCGCGGCGAAACCGAACTGCGTCTCCGCGATGGACTCCTTGGCCCACACGGCCAGCGGGAAGGCGAGCTTGAGGAACTTCTCGCGCTCGTTCCAGTCCGTCACCTGGTGCACGCGCACCGAGGTCTCCGAAGGTTCAAGCGTGAACGTCTGGGTCAGGGATGACTCCCCGAACACCCGGCGCAGCTCCAGGCGCGCCACCTCGTCCTCGACCCACGCCCGCAGGCCCTCAACGTCAACGAGGTCCGTGACGGTCTCGCGGTAGAAGCGATCCACGTCCCAGGCGTCCCACTGGTTGGGGAAGTCCTGGTGCAGCTGGAAGAGGTTGCCCGGCCGGCCCGGCACGGCGTAGTCGCGGCCGCTGCGCAGGTCCACGGCGTGCACCAGGAGCCCTGCCGCATCGAAGCCGAAGCTCACGTGCTCGTTCTCCAGGTACGTCACCCCGTCGGCCTCCCTCACGGAGGACCCGGCCGGGTATTCCAGCGCCTCGGCCACGGCCCCCGGGGCCACGCCCCCGGAGAGGAAGGACGTGGGGTTGGCGCTCAGCTCCAGCGGCCCCTCCCCCACCAGCGCGCGCAGGGACGCGTCGATGATGGCGCGCAGGCGCGCAGCAACGTCCGCATAGGTGGCCACGGCCTCGCGGTGCACCCACGCGATGGAGGTGCCGGGCAGGATGTCGTGGAACTGGTGCGTCAGCACGATCCGCCAGAGTGCCTGCAGCTCCTCGTGCGGGTACTCGAGCCCGGCGCGGATCCACGCGGCGGTGGCCCACCATTCGGCCTCGACGAGGAGGTGCTCGCTGCGGCGGTTGCCCTCCTTGGTGTGATGCTGGCTCGTGGTGACGGCGCGGTGCAGCTCCAGGTACAGCTCCCCCACCCACACCGGGGCGTCCGGGACCTCGGCCGCCGTGCGCTCGAAGAACTCGTCCGGGGACTCCCAACGCACCTTGGGCGCGCCGTCCAGGTCCCCCAGGCGCTTGACGCGCTCGAGCATCTCGCGCGTGGTGCCGCCGCCACCGTCGCCCCAGCCCACGGGCGCGATGGAGCCGCTGGCCCGCCGCGCGTCGCGGAACTGGCGCTCGGCGCGGGCCAACTCGTCGCCCAACAGCTGGGCGTTGTAGGTGTCCATGGGCGGGAAGTGGGTGAGCACCCGCGAGCCGTCCACGCCCTCCCAGAAGAAGGTGTGGTGCGGGAAGGTGTTGACCTGGTTCCAGGAGATCTTCTGCGTGAAGAACCACTCGAAGCCCGCGCGGCGGATGAGCTGCGGGAGCGCCGGGGAGTACCCGAAGGAGTCCGGAAGCCACACTCCGCGGGAGCGCTTGCCGAACTCCTCCTCGAAGAAGCGCTGCCCCTCGAGGAACTGGCGCACCATGGCCTCGCCGGAGGGCATGACCGTGTCGGATTCGACCCACATCCCGCCGAGCGGCTCGAAGCGCCCCTCGGCCACGGCGGCCTTGACGCGCGCGTAGACCTCCGGGCGGTGCTCCTTGAGCCACGCGTACTGCTGCGCGCTGGACATGCCAAAGCGGAACTCGGGGTCCAGCTCCAGCAACGTGGTCATGCTCGACATGGTGCGGGCGACCTTGCGGATCGTCTCACGTTGCGGCCAGAGCCACGCGGTGTCGATGTGCGAGTGGCCGATCGCTGCAAGGTGGTGACGCACCTGCCCGCCATGGGCGGCGAGCACGGGAGCGAGCTCGGCGCGCGCTGCGGCGGCGGTCCCGGCGATGTCGTCAAGGAGCAGAACGTTCAGCGCGCGGTCGATGCTCTCCAGCATCACGGCGCGCAGCGATCCGGCCGGCTGCTGCTCTTGGAGCTGCAGGAGCAGCTCGAGGTCCTCGACGAGCGCCGCGACCTCGGGCCGCCGCACCGCGAGCTCGGCGCGCGTCAGGCGGTAGAGCGGCGCCCGCGATGCGGTGGCCAGGTCGCCCTGCTGCGTGGGCAGGAAGGGGTGACGTTCAAGCAGGATCGGGTTGGATGCGGCCTCAAGGAACAGTTCCACACTGCCGCCGGGACCGGCCTCGATGGGGATCCACTGGTTGCGGGGATTGAGGGCCTTCACGGGCGTGACGTCCGGCCGGTACACGAGGGCCTCGCACTGGAAACCGGGGGTGTCTGCATCGAAGCCGAGGTCAACAACGCCCTCGTACTCGAGCCCCTCCCAGTCCGCCGGAACCGTGCCGCGCAGGCGGAACCAGGTGGTCCCCCAGGCCGGCCCCCACGCCGAGCCCAGCTCGAACGGCGAATACTCGAGGCCGGGGCCGCGCGCCGGCTCGATCGGCTCCCCCGGCAGTTCCGAGGCCTCCAGCGTCAGTTGGACGCGGTCGCCGTAGATCTCCGGGCGGATGCGCTCGCCCAACACCCGGCGCGCCCTCCCGGTGGTCAGATTGCTCTCGTCGTGCACTGTTGTCCCTTCGGCGTGAGCCCGGCGATGCCCCTCATCACTCGGATGGACCAAACTACCGCGAAAGCACAGCGGGAGGGCCGCAACGCGACCCTCCCGCTCGTTTTTCTCACACTGTTTAGCAGCAGCGCCCCTCCGGGTGCGCCTCCTGATGCGCGTGATAGGCGCGCCAGTACTCGCGCTCGCTCAGCGGCTCGGCGCCCGCGTGATGCCGGGCGTGAAACTCGAGGTAACGCGCGTAGCGGTCGCCTCCCAGCACCGCATTGAGGTAACGCCCGACGCCGCGCAGGAGCGTGAGCGGGCCCCTCGCCTCCCGGCGCGGGGCCGGGGAGGCGGCGCTCACCGCTCGCCCCCGGCGCCGGCGGCGCCGGCAGTGCCGGCAGTGCCGGACGCGCCGGAGGGGGCGTCGCCCGTCCCGCTCGCGCCGGAAGGCGAGCCCACCGCCGAAGCCGCCACCGCGCCGTCGGGCACCGAAACGCCCGCCCGATAGGCGGCCCACTCCCCCTCGAGCTCGCGCTCGGCGGCAGTGGGAACCAGCCCGGCCGGGGCGAAGATCGCGGACGGGACGAACGGGTCCTCCGTGGTGTCGCCCTGCGGGCCGCGGAACTGGCGCAGCGTGACCACCACGGCCGTCGCGACCACGGTGAGCGTGAGGACGAGGAACACGATGGAGAGCGTGCCCTGGACCGTGGTGTTGCGGACCACGGCCTCCATCGCGGCGGTGTCCTTCGCGGCGCCGAAGCTCGTCTTGCCGTCGGCGAGGGCCTGGCGGAAGGCGGCGTTCTGCGCCCAGTAGCCGATGGAGGGTAGCGGCGAGAAGATCTTCTGCCACGAGGCGGCCGTCGTGACCACCACGGTGAAGGCAAGCGGCATGGCGACGATCCACAGGTACTTGAGCTGGCCGCGCTTGGCAACGATCGCCATGACCACCGCGAGGGCGATCGCCGCGAGCAGCTGGTTGGAGACGCCGAAGAGCGGGAAGAACGTATTGATGCCGCCGAGCGGATCCGTCACGCCGAGGATCAGGATGTAACCCCAGCCCGCCACCATGATCGCCGTGGCGATCCACGAGCCCAGCTTCCACGAGGTGTCCTTGAACTTCGGGATGAAGTTGCCCACGGCGTCCTGGAGCATGAAGCGGGCCACGCGCGTGCCAGCGTCCACGGCGGTGAGGATGAAGAGCGCCTCGAACATGATGGCGAAGTGGTACCAGAAGCCCATCATGGCTGTCCCGCCGAACCACTGCTGCATGATGTGCGCGATGCCCACGGCCAGCGTGGGCGCGCCGCCCGTACGGGAGACGATGCTGGATTCGCCGACGTTGGCGGCGAGGTCGGTGAGCTCCTGCCCCGTGACGTGCACGCCGGTCAGGCCCAGCGAGTTCACGAAGGCCACGGCGCCCTCGACCGTGCCGCCGGTCGCGGCCACGGAGGAGTTCATCGCGAAGTAGATGCCGCGGTCGATCGAGAGCGCGGCCACGAGGGCCATGATCGCCACGAAGGACTCCATGAGCATGCCGCCGTAGCCGAGGAAGCGGGTCTGGCGCTCCTTCTCGACGAGCTTGGGCGTGGTTCCGGAGGAGATGAGGGCGTGGAAGCCGGAGAGGGCGCCGCACGCGATCGTCACGAAGAGGAACGGGAAGAGCTGGCCGGAGACGACGGGGCCGTCGTTGCGGAAGGCGAAGTCGGAGACCTTGGGCACCTCGAGGTTCGGGTGCACCACGAGGATCGCGATGGCCAGCAAGGCGATGACGCCGATCTTCATGAAGGTGGAGAGGTAGTCGCGCGGGGCCAGGAGCAGCCACACGGGCAGCACGGCGGCGACGAAGCCGTAGATGATGATGGCCCACGCGAGCGTCGTCTTGTTCAGGTGGAAGAACTCGGCGCCCCACGCCGACTCGGCGACCCAGCGGCCGGAGATGATGGCGAAGAGCAGCAGCACAAAGCCGATCACGGAGATCTCCATCACCTTGCCGGGGCGGATCCAGCGCAGGTACACGCCCATGAACAGGGCGATCGGGATGGTCAGGCCCACGGAGTAGACGCCCCAGGCGGACTCGCCGAGGGAGTTGACCACCACGAGCGCCAGGATCGCCGTAATGATGATCATGATGAGGATCGTGGCGATGATCGCAGCGGTGCCGCCGATGACGCCCAGCTCTTCGCGGGCCATCTGACCGAGCGAACGGCCGCCGCGGCGCATGGAGAAGAACATGACGAGGTAGTCCTGGACGGCGCCCGCGAGCACCACGCCCACGATGATCCAGATGGTGCCCGGCAGGTAGCCCATCTGGGCGGCCAGGATGGGGCCCACGAGCGGCCCGGCGCCGGCGATCGCCGCGAAGTGGTGCCCAAAGAGCACGCGGCGGTCGGTCGGCATGTAGTCCTGGCCGTTGTCCTTGACCTCTGCCGGGGTGGCGCGGAAGTCGTCGGGCTTAACCAGCTTGCGCTCGATGAACTTGGCGTAGAAGCGGTAGGCAACGAGGTACGTGCAGACCGCCGCAAAGACGAACCAGACGGCGTTGATGCTCTCGCCGCGGTTCAGGGCCAGGACCGACCAGGCCACGGCGCCGAGCAGCGAGATCGCCACCCAGATCGCGATGCGCAGCGGCGTGCGGCGCCGTTCCTCCCGCTCAAGGACGGCCGGGTCCACGCCGGCGGGAGGCCGCCCGGCGGTGTGGGTGGATGCATGGGACATGCGGGTGTCCTCCTCGGTGCGGTGATCGGTGCGTGACGACGCGCAGGCCACTCATTGGTGTGACCTATCAGCCTCGTAGCGTACTCCGGTCTGACCACAGCACAAGGGCTTCAGCCCCGACACCCCGTCACACGCGCAGCAGCACCTTGCCCCGATGCTCGCCCGAATCGAAGTAGGCGTGGGCCTGATCCGCCTGGTGCAGGCCAAAGACGCGGTCAACATCGGTGCGGATCCGCCCGGCCTCCACGAGCGGCCACACGCGCTGGCCCACGGAGGCGATGATCGCCGCCTTCTCCTCCTCGGGCCGCGAACGCAGCGCCACGGAGAAGATCCCGCCCTGCTTGTTCATGAGGGCGCGCAGGTCCAGCTCGCCGCGCGTGCCGCCGCTGAAGCCGATCGTCACGATCCGCCCGCCCACGGCGAGCGCGTCGACGTTGGAGGCCAGGTACTTGGCACCCACGACGTCGAGGATGACGTCGGCGCCGGCCCCCGCGGTGATCTCCTTGACCCGCTGCACAAAGTCCTCGGTGCGGTAGTCGATCGTGTGCTGCGCTCCGTGCGCGCGGGCCCAGGCGAGCTTCTCCTCGCCCGAGCCGGTCGCGATGGTGTGGGCTCCCATCTCCCGCAGGTACTGGAGGGCAAAGCTGCCGATCCCGCCGGAGCCGCCGTGCACCAGGACCCACTGCCCCTGATGAGTCTGGACGGTGTGGGAAAGATTCGAGACCACGGTGCAGGCCACCTCGGGCAGGCTGGCCGCCGCCTCGAGGCTGACCCCCTCGGGAACGTGCAGCACCTGCGCACTGGAGACGGCGACGAACTCGGCGTAACCGCCGCCCGCGAGCAACGCGCAGACCTCAACGCCGTCCGGCCAGAACTCCTCGCTGACGCCGCGGCCGCGCGCGGCGATGGTCCCCGAGACCTCGAGGCCGGGAATCTGCGTGGCCCCCTCCGGAGGGTTGTAGTGCCCCTGGCGCTGCAGCACATCGGCGCGGTTCAGGCCGGCGGCCGCCACGCGGATGAGCACCTCGCCCGGCCCCGGCTCGGGGACGGGCACCCGTTGGACCTTGATGACCTCCGGGCCGCCCGGCGCCGTGAACAGCGCGGCATTCATGGTGGAGGGGATCGAGTCCGGCGGGGGTAGCAGTCTCATGTGCCCACCGTGCCACGGCCGGGGCGGCGCCACCAGTTGTTGAGGGCTGTGGGTCGTTGAAAGGCACGACGGCGAGCGCTCGCCTATCGCGGGCGCCGCGCCCGTCGGCGCGGGGCCGGGTGAGGCGCCGCCCCGGGCGCCGGGCGAGCGACCGCCCGGCGCACGCCGGGCGCGGGAGGTGAGCGAGCGACGTCGGGCAGGAGAACTCTGTGTTTCCCCCTGCCCCAAGCCACACACTGTCATCTATGCTCGGGCTCGTCACGCTCTCTCCCCCAGGAGGTCTCCCATGCCCGGCTCATCCGGCGTTCTCAAGGCCGGTGTTGGCCTCGGCGCCAGCGCCGCCCTGCTGCTGACGGGGCTCGCCGCCCCCGCCCACGCGGCAGCAGCCCCGATTACCCTTTCCATCGCGTCCTTCAACGACTTCCACGGCAATCTGAGCGACGCGCGCACCGCCACGAAGTTCGCCGCCGCCGTGCAGGCCTGGCGCGCCAAGGACCCCGAGGGCTCCATCCTCACGAGTGCCGGCGACTCGGTGGGCGGGTCCAAGTACCCGTCCTCGATCCAGCAGGACACCCCCACGCTGAAGATCCTCAACGCCCTGGGTGTGAAGGCCTCGGCCGCTGGCAATCACGAGTACGACAAGGGCGCCGCCGACCTCGCCGGTCGCATCAGCGACACGGCCGATTTCCCGTACCTCGCCGCCAACGTCATCGACACGGCGACCGGCAAGTCGGCGCTCCCGGGCACCGCGACCTTCACGGTCAAGGGCGTCAAGGTGGCGGTGGTCGGCGCCGTGACGAGCGAGCTGCCCACGCTGGTCTCCCCCAGCGGTCTGAGCGGCCTGCGTGTCGAGGACCCGGTCGAGGCCCTCAACCGCGAGGTGAAGGCGTTGCCGGCGGACGTGGACGTCGTGATCGCGAGCTACCACGAGGGCGCAGCCGACGGCAGCTCGCTCGCGGTGGCCAAGGAATCGGTGGGCTTCAAGGACATCGCCGAGAAGACCGACCCGCGCGTCAACGTCATCTTCAACGGCCACACGCACCGCGAGTACTCCTTCTCCACGGGCGGCGGCGACGGCAAGCGCCCGGTGCTGCAGGCCTTCGAGTCGGGGCAGCGCCTCGGCACGGTCGACCTCAGCGTGGACCCGGAGACCCGCGCCGTGACGGTGGGCGCGCAGTCCGTCGTGACGGTGCCGCAGGACATCGATGTGAACGCCGCCGCGGCCGCCGACCCGGTGGTCGCCTCGGTGAAGAAGATCGAGGACGAGGCCCTCGCGACGGCCGCCCAGCTGGGCGACGGCGAGGCGGCCCAGCTCAAGGGTGACCTCACGACCGACTACTACCCGAACGGCGTGGGCAAGGCCGGCGGCGACCGTAGCCAAGAGTCCACGCTCGGCAACTTCGCGGCGACCGCGCTGGCCCACTCCGTCAACGCGGAGGACCCCTCCAAGGTCATCGGCTTCATGAACGCCGGCGGCCTGCGCGACGAGTTCTTCACGAAGCGCACCGGCCGCGCCGCCACGAGCGACGACAAGGTCGCCGCCGGCACGGTGGGGCGCCTGTCCGTGAAGGAGGTCTACAACGTCTTCCCGTTCGCGAACACGCTCTCCCGGCTCACGCTGAAGGGCTCCTCGCTCAAGGCCGTGCTGGAGCAGCAGTGGCGCAAGGACGCCTCTGGCACCGAGGTGAAGCTGGCGCTCGGCACCACCAAGAACCTCTCCTACAGCTACGACCTCACGCGCCCCGTGGGCGATCGCGTCACCGCGGTGACGGTCAACGGCGCCCCGCTTGACCCGGCCGCGACGTACACCGTGGCCACGCAGTCCTTCCTGGCCGGCGGCGGCGACGCCTTCGCCGGCTTCACGGAGGCGACGTCCAACCAGAACCTCGGCGGCATCGACTTCGACGCCCTCCTGGCCTACGTCAAGGCCAGCTCCCCGCTCACGCCGGACTACTCCACGCGCGGCGTGGGGCTGCAGGGCGTGCCGGCCGCGGTGGAGCCTGACAAGCAGTACACCTTCACGGTGCAGCACCCGGACCTTGGCTCCGACGGCGTGCCAGAGACGGACGCCCTCAAGCTGGTCCTGGTGCCCACGACCGGCGCCGAGCGCGTGCTGGCCTCCGCCCCCGTGAGCCACGTCAAGGACGCCACGGGCCGCCTGACGGGCGAGAACTCCGCGACCGTCACGTTCACCGCCCCGGCCGATCTGACCGCCGGGCGCCTCGAATTGCGCTCCGCCGCCACGGGCACCGCGGTCCGCCTGCCCTCCTCCGTGGTTCCGGCCGTCCCCGCCCAGGAGTTGAGCATCGCGCAGATCCAGGGCACCGGCTCCGCGACCGCCTACGCGGGCAAGAAGGTCAGCACCACGGGCGTCGTCACCGCGACGTACGCCACGGGTGGCTTCAACGGCTACTACCTGCAGACCCCCGGCAAGCCCGGGCGTCACGAGAAGGCCAGCCGCGCGGTGTTCGTGTACTCCAAGGACACCGTTGGCCAGGTCAAGATCGGCGACACCGTCAAGGTCACCGGCACGGCCGGCGAGTACTTCGGCCTCACGCAGATCACCGTCCCGGCCGGCGGCGCCACCGTGCTGCCCGCCCAGGGCACCGTCAAGCCCCTCAAGCTCTCCTGGCCCCGCACGGCCGAGGAGCGCGAGCGCTACGAGGGCATGCTGGTCTCGCCTCGCGGCGAGTACACCGTGGCCGATAACTACAAGCTGAACCAGTACGGCGAGATCACCCTCGCCACGGGCACCTCCAAGCTGGTCAAGGGCGTCAAGACGCTCTCGCAGCCCACGGACGTAGCCCGCCCGGGTTCGGCCCGCGCGGCGGCGGTCGAGGCGGAGAACCTCTCCCGCGCCGTGGGTCTGGACGATGGTTCCACGCTCAACTTCCTCGGGAACGCGGCCGCCAAGGCCACGCCCCTGCCGTACCTGAGCAAGGCGACGCCCGTCAGCGTGGGCGCCACCGCCAAGTTCAACCAGCCGGTCATCCTCGACTGGCGCAACGACACCTGGAAGTTCCAGCCCACCACGCACCTCACCGACGCGAACAAGGCGGCCGTCCAGCCGGCCACGTTCAAGCAGCCCAAGCAGGCGGCGCCCTCCGTGCGCGGTGACATCAAGATCTCCTCGTTCAACGTGCTGAACTTCTTCACCACGACGGGCGACAAGGTCCCCGGCTGCACGTTCTACACGGACCGCGCCGGCTCCCCCATCACCGTCAAGGACGGCTGCACCGTCCGCGGCGCCGCGAACGACGCCAACCGCCAGCGCCAGGAGGACAAGCTCGTCTCCGCGATCAACGCACTGGACGTGGACGTGCTCTCCCTCGAGGAGATCGAGAACGGCGCCCGCTTCGGCACCGATCGCGATGCGACGCTCGCCCGCCTCGTGTGGGGCCTGAACTACGCAGAGCGCTCGGCACCGAACAAGCGCGGCGAGTGGGCGTGGATCCCGAGCATCGACAACGGCCCGGCTACGGAGGACGCCATCCGCACGGCGTTCATCTACCGCAAGGGCACCGTGAAGCCGAGCGAGGGCCCGCAGCTGCTGCACCACGCGGCCTTCGCGAACGCGCGCGAGCCGCTCGCGCAGGTCTTCGAGCCGGTGTCCTCCGGGAAGAGCAAGCCCTCCGCCGATCAGCGCTTCCTGGCGATCGTGAACCACTTCAAGTCCAAGTCCTACCGCGCCGGTGACCCCATCGACGAGGCGAACAAGGACAAGGGCGACGGCCAGGGCGCCTGGAACGCCGCGCGCGTGGAGCAGGCCAAGGCCCTCGTGGCTTGGGCCGCCAAGCTGCAGGGCGAGAACAAGGTGAAGAACGTGTTCCTGCTCGGCGACTTCAACGCCTACTCGCAGGAGGACCCGATCAGGGTCATCGCCGACGCCGGCTACACCGATCAGGGCGCCCTGACCCGTCAGAGCACCTACCTGTTCGGCGGCCGCACCGGCTCGCTGGATCACGTGTTCACCAACGCGTCCGCCACCAAGGCAGCGAAGGACCGCGAGGTCTGGAACATCAACTCCACGGAGTCGGTGGGCTTCGAGTACAGCCGCTTCAACAACAACGTCACGGACCTGTACTCCAAGGACGCCCGGCGCTCCTCGGATCACGATCCGCTCGTGGTGGGCTTCGATCTGAGCCGCCGCTGACGTGTGGCTGATGGGTGTCGCGGCGGGCCCCGGTCAGGGGCACGCCGCGACATCCCCTAGACTGCTTGGGTCGAGGAAGGTTGTCCGAGCGGCCTAAGGAGCTGGTCTTGAAAACCAGTGTGGGGTAACCCCTCACCAAGGGTTCAAATCCCTTACCTTCCGCGGAACAATGACGCAGCCCCCACCCGGGAACGGGTGGGGGCTGCGTCATTGTTGGCTTCAGAACAGCGCCCGACGGCGGGCGGGCGCCTCCCAGCGTTAGGCCAGCACCCAGCCCGGCCACGCGGCGTCGGGCGCTTCCCCGGCGGCTGGCGGGGTCTCGATCCCGGCCCGCGTGAGGATGCTCGCGGCCACCGCATCGGCGTCGGCGAGGCTCAGGCCGCCCGCGTGCGGGCCGGCGCCGGCCTCGGCAGCGATCGCCGTGCCCCACTGCACCGAGGAAAGCTGCAGGCCCAGCACGTGCAGGTTCTCGCGCACGGAGCCGTCGGCCCCCACCAGGCGTCGGTCGGCGCCCGAAACGTCGAGCCCCGAGCCCGGCACCTCCTCGCCGTCCGCCGTCACGCGGCGGCGCGGGCGCCCCAGCCCGGAGGCGAGGGTCCCGCGCAGCAGAGCCGAGTCGGTCACTGCAACGCGGTTGGCGGGCATCATGGCCTCCACCATCCAGCGCGCCTCGATGGGCGGGGCCTGCACCCACGGCGAGGACACGGCAAAGACGCCGCGCTCGTCGTCGAAGTCGTAGGCCGGCTCGGGTCCCACGATCTTGACCAGACCGGCGCGCGCCAGCGCGGCCAGCTGCTCAATCCGCTCGAGCGGCGGCCCCGAGGCCAGCCCCTCCACAAGCGGCTCGAACCAGCCGCGCACCTGCACGGCCACGGAGCGCTCGTCGACGATGCCCTCGGCCACGAGCCGCTTGGCCAGCAGGCGGCCGGCGTGCAGCGCCCCGATCGCCAGGTGCTCGGGATCCGCCTCGCCGCGCGCGGCTCCCGCGGCGTCCGCCTCGAGCAGCTCGATCACGGCCTGGGCGTGGCCCTCGGCACTCGTGTGGCCCACCCCGGCGAAGGGCCTGGCGAGCGAGCGGATGTCGAAGAACTCGGCTTCAGGGGCGGCCTCGCGCAGCAGGTCGCGGACGCGGATGGTCCAGACCTCGTCGCCGATGTCCGCCGGGGCGTCGAGGATCTGCGCGAGCTCCTCCAGGAAACCGTCCGGCCCGCCGCCGAAGAGGTGCGGCTCGGCCTGCGCAAGCGCGCGGTAGTAGTGCTCCACCACATCGCGCTGCAGCAGCGGCCAGACGTGGCGGTCGAAGTCCACGGTGCCGCGGACCCGGCCGGCCACGCCGTGCCCGGCCGCCGCGACCACGCGCTCGTAACTCAGGTGACGCAGGTTCACGCCGTGCGGCACAAAGCTGTCGCCCACGCTCTTGGCGCGGTAGGGAGCACCGCGGCGGGCGCCGGCCACGAGCACGGGCTCCTCCCCGGAGGGCACGTAGCGCAGGGCCCGCCCGGCCGGCTCGCCCGTTGACTCGAAGCGGCCGCCGCGGCCCACGCTCAGCGCAATCATGAGGTCGAAGAAGTTCAGGCCCATGCCGCGCACCAGCACGGCCTCGCCCGCGGGGAAGACGGAGTGGTCGACGTCGGCCGGCACGTGCGGGGGCAGGTAGCCGGCGCCAAGCCCGGCGCTCGCGCGGCCCACCGCCTCCTGCTCGGGGCTCAGGCGGGCCGGAACGTGTCCCAGGGCGAGGACCACCTCATCGGCGTGCAGCACCGTGCCGTCGTCGAGCACCACGCGGTAGCCGCCGGTGACCTCGGGGTCCACGGCCACGGCCGAGCGGGCGTGGTGGTGCGGGCCGTCCACGCTGGGAGTGGCCGCGGCGAGCGCGACAACCCGGCGCCACAGCTCGCGCAGGTAGGCCCCGTAGAGCGCGCGCGGCGGAAACTCGTTGCGGCCCAGCGCCTCAAGCTCCGCGGCCTCTTCCTCGCTCAGCTCGGCTTCGCCGCCGCCAGCCGCCCGGAAGTCCTCGAAGCTGAAGCCCGGCGAGGCGGTGGGATAGAAGCTCGGAGTGTTCATGAGGAAGAGCCGGCTCTGGTCGGTGGCCCACACGTGGCCGGGGCCAGGTTCGTGCGGGTCCACGACGTCGATGCGCACGCGGGGTGCACCGCCCAGACCCGCGCCGGCGGCGGGCCCGCCCTCGGCCCGCGCCGAGCGCTCGGCCGCCGCCGCGCGCGACACGATCCGCTCCACGGCGCTCGTGCCACGCGGCCCGGCGCCGATCACGACGACGCGACGCGGCGCCGCCGCGGGGGCCGCGGTCCCGACCCCCGCCAAGGCGGGGTCCGCGCCCCAGCCCTCGCGCGCCGTCGTGCCTTGTCCCGTGTCCATGCCGCCTCCGCCACTGCTCTTGGGTGCCGGGTATGCCCGGCACCGCCATGCTCCCACCCTCGCGGGCGGGCGCCCAAGCCGCGCCGCCGCACGGCGCCATCGAAGGGGACCGGGCGAGCGCCTAGCCTGAGGGTATGGACACGCAGCGCGGCACGCAGGAACGGGACTGGCTCGACGAGATGCACGGGGAGCGCGCGCTCGCGTGGGCCCACCGGAGGGCGGAGGCGACGGACGCCGTCCTCGATTCGGAGGAGCACCGGCGCATCGTCGACGAGATCGCCGAGGCCCTTGATGCCCCTGATCGCCTGGTCCTCGTGACTAAGCACGGGAGCCGCTACACCAACTTCTGGCAGGACGCAGAGCACCCGCGCGGGCTGTGGCGCAGCACCGATTGGGACTCCTACGCGGCCGGTGCCCCCGCGTGGGAGACGCTGCTGGATCTGGACGCGCTCAGCGCGGAGGAGGGCGTGGAGTGGGTCTGGGCCGGCGCCCATTGGCGCCCGGAGCCCGACGGCGCCGAACCGCACCGCACGCTCCTGAGCCTCTCCCCCGACGGCGGCGACGCCACGCGGATCCGGGAGTTCGACGTCGAGACCAAGGCCTGGGTGCCCGGCGGCTTCGACCTCCCGCTCGGCAAGACCAACGCGTCCTGGTCCGGGCCGGACGAGCTGCTCGTCGGGGCGATCACTGGCGAGGACGACGTCACGCGCTCCTCCTACGCCCGCTGCGTGCGCCGCCTGGCCCGCGGCGCTTCCCTGGCCGAGGCGCCAGTGGTGTTCGAGGTGGACGCCTCCCACGTGGCCGGCGGCGCGGGCCGCGAGCACACGCGCGGCTTCGAGCGCGAGCTGGCCTGGGACTCCATCGATTTCTACGAGTCCATCACCTACCTGTGGGTGGACGGCGAGGCCGGGGCCCCGGGCAGCTGGGCCGAGATCGAGGTGCCGCGGGACGCCCGCGTCTCACTGTTCCGAGAATGGCTCGTGGTGCGGACCATGAGCCAGTGGTCGGTCAGCGGGGCCGTGTATGGGCCGGGCACCCTGCTCGCCGCGCCGCTGTCCGGCTGGATGGCCGGGGACCGCACGGTGACGCCCGTGTTTGTGCCGGGCGCCGGCGAGGCCATCGCCGGCCTGACCTTCACGGCCTCCAAGGGCCTGCTCACCGTGCTCAAGGACGTGGCGAGCCGCGTGCTCATCCTCGACCCCGCCGCCGGCTGGGCCGCGACCGAGCTACCAGGCGTGCCCGAGCTCTCCAGCGTCTCCGTCTGGCCCGTGGACGACGAGGACGACGAGGACGACGAGTTCGGCGACGACTACTGGATGCTCTCCTCCGGCTTCCTGCAGCCCTCCACCCTGTGGCGCGGCACGCTGGACTGCTCGGCCGCGCAGACCTCGCCGGCTTCGCTCATCGCGGCCGCGCCCGCGCGCTTCGACGCGAGCGGCTTCGAGGTGAGCCAGCGCTTCGCCGTCTCCGAGGACGGCACGCGCGTCCCCTACTTCCTCGTGGCGCCGCGCGACGTCCCGCTGGACGGGCGCACCCCAGTCCTCATCAGCGCCTACGGCGGCTTCCGCACCTCGCTGACGCCCGGCTATTCGCCGGCCGTGGGCTTGGGCTGGCTTGGGCGCACGACGGCGGATGGTCGCCACCCTGCCTACGTCCTCGCCAATCTGCGCGGCGGCGGCGAGTACGGGCCGGCCTGGCACGCGGCCGCCCTTCGGGAGAAGCGCCCCCGCGCCTTCGAGGACCTCGCCGCCGTGGCGCGGGACCTGCAGTCGTTCGGGCTGAGCTCGCCGGCCACGACCACCATGATGGGCCGCTCCAACGGCGGGCTCCTGGCCGGGAACGCGTACACGCGCTACCCCGAGCTCTTCGGCGGGATCAGCTGCGGCGTGCCGCTGCTGGACATGCTCCGCTACACCACGCTCTCCGCCGGGCACTCCTGGATCGCCGAGTACGGCGACCCCGAGGTCCCGGAGGACGCCGTCTTCCTGCGCGAGATGTCGCCCCTGCACCGCTTGGCCGACCACCCGCAGTCCGTCTTCCCGCCGCTGCTCACGTGGACCACCACGAGCGATGACCGTGTGGGGCCCGTGCAGGCGCGGCACATGGCCGCAGCGCTCGACGAGCTCGGGGTCGACACCGCTTGGTACCACGAGGAGGAGGGCGGCGGGCATGCCGGAAGCGTTGACCACGCTGACACCGCGCGCATGCTGGCCCGCAGCTACACCTTCCTGTGGCTCGCCGCCACCGAACCGGAGCGCCTGCGTCGGCGCTGAGCCCGCCCGGCGCTGGGCGGGGCACGGCAGCGCGCGCGGGGCAACGCGCGGCGCGGCCGGCGGGCCTCCTGAGGGGCGCGCGCGGGCCCGGAGGGGCTTTTCGCGCCACGCGGAACCGCCATTTTGGTGCGCGGGGCCCGGCTCCGCTACGCTGGGCATGTTGCTTCGGCAACGTGGACACGTGCCAGAGCGGCCGAATGGACTTCACTGCTAATGAAGGGTCCGCCGAAAGGTGGACCGGGGGTTCAAATCCCCCCGTGTCCGCAGTTTGGAGGCCCCGGAGTCTTGAGAGATCAAGACTCCGGGGCCTTTTTCGTGCCCTCGCAGCGGCGCTGAGCTCTCCGGCGGGCCGGCCAGCGTTCACTCCTCCCGCTCGCCCTTCGGACCGAATCCGTCGGCGCTGAGCTCTCGGCCTGGGTCCGGTGGCCTGGCCCCGCTGGTCTGGATCCGTCGCCGCTGACCCGTCCGCCCGGATCCGTCGGCCGGGGTCCGGTGGCCTGGATCCGTCGCCCCGCGACTTTTTCGCTGCTCCGCGAGTATTTGTCACGGAGCAGCGAAAAAGCCGCGGGTTCGCGGTGACGCCTCTCCGGCGCGGGCGGAGCCTCGCCGGGCGTCGCGCGGCGACGGTGCACCGCACCCGGCCGACCGACGCCGGGCACCGCGCACTCGCCTCCGCCCCAGGCACGACGCACTCCCTTCGGCGCCGAGCCACCCCAACCGCAGCCGCGGGCGGCGCACCCCGCAAACCATGTCCGGAATACCGGATAAGCCACGATTCGCCGCTCACCCGCACCAGCTGCATCCGTGAACGCGCTCTCACGGCGGGCGGCAGCGTCGCTCGCCAGGCGAACCTCCTGCGCCACAAGCCCGCGCCGGCCCCGCCACGGACAGTGCTGCACCAGACACACCCTCGGGCATGCTTTTGCAAGACGCTTTGGAAATACCTTTGGCGTTTCAGAAACCGCCGCCATCACGCCGATCCGACCGTGAGAGCGCTCTTTGGCACCCCCCTTCCAAAATTTTTTTCAGGGACTTTTCGCAAGGTGCATGCCGAAAGATCCTTGAAATCTCGCGGATCTTTCGAACGCAGGCTTCCTAACTAACAAACGGATGTATCGAAAGCCGCTTGCATATCGTCGCGAACGGGGGCAATGTCTTCTGCAACGGATATCCCAAAGTCCATTTCAGAACCCCCCGACCTAAAGAGGCAGTCATGAAGACCACCACCCGCTTCTCCCGCATCGCAGCCAAGCTGATCGCCGGTTTCGTGGCTGCTGGCATCCTGGCTGGCGGCGCCGCCGCCATCGCCCCGGCTCCCGAGGCCGCAGCGGCCACGATGAGCCAGGCGCAAAAGACCTCCATCGAGCAGAAGGTCGAGGCCGAGCTGGTCAAGCTGACCAACAAGACCCGCGCTCGCATCGGCCTGAAGCCGCTGAAGGTGGACTACCTGCTCACCAAGTCGACCCGCTCCTGGTCCAAGGTGATGTCCTCGAAGAACTCGATGTTCCACAGCACCACCTACCCCTTCCCGGCTCGCACCGAGTCGGCCGGCGAGAACGTGCTGCGCGCCCCCGTCACCGCGACCGCCGCTCAGATGCAGGCCGCGTGGGAGGCCTCCCCGACTCACTGGGCCAACCTGGCCGCCAAGCGCTACGGCTACGTCGGCTTCGGCGCCGAGATCGATGACCGCGGCAACATCTGGGTAACGGCCCACTTCCTGGGCGATGTGAACGGCGACTACAAGGCGCAGGCCACCCCCTCCGCCAAGAAGGCCGCCTCCACCAAGTCCGTCTCCGCTTCCAAGGTCACCTCGAAGAAGCAGGCCGCCACCGCCCGCACCGCCTTCGCCAAGCAGCTCTCCGCGCAGAAGAAGGCCGTCTCCACCGCCAAGGCCACCGCCAAGAAGCTGGCCTCCAAGGCCACTAAGTCCTCCAAGGTTCGCAAGGCCGTCTCGGCCCTGAAGTCCTACGAGTCCTACGTCGGCAAGCACACCCCGAAGGTCACCTCCTCGACCGCCCTGAAGACGGTCCAGAAGAACACCACCACGGTGAAGGCGCAGACCACCAAGCTGAACAAGCTGATCAAGGCCGCGCAGAAGGCCTGACACCCACAAGCTCCGGTTCGGGAGTGAGGGCGATTCTTGGGGGATCGCCCTCCCCTGAACCGAAGAAACCACCGGTGGACCGGCCCGCAGCGCCCCTCGGGGGTGGGGCCAGGACCGGTCCACCGGATCCTCAGGGCGCGGGTCCGAGAGATGCGTGGGGTGTCTCCCGGGCCCGCCGCCCACCACATCGGTCGGAGGCCGACGGCGATTCTTGGGGGCTCGCCGTCGGCCTCCGCCGTTCGTTAACGAACAAACTGCCCGGCCGCCTCTCCCCCGAAGGAGAGGCGGCCGGGCAGTCTCGCTGTGGCGTCTACTGCTCGCGGCGGTGGCGGAAGGACTCGAGCATGCCGAGAGCCTGCTCGGGCGAGATCCCCGTGTGGCGCGAGACCAGCTGGGCGGCCGCCACGAGATCGCCGGCGCGCAGCGCGGAGAAGAAGGCCTCGCGTTCCTCCTCCGGCAGCGCCTGGGTGGAGAAGTCGACCTGCTGGCCGTTGCCCATGTCGAAACGCAGCGAAATCCCCTGCACGCGCTCGGGCGCTGCCTCGAGGTTGGCGCGCAGCGCCTCCTCCACGGAAGCGGCGTCGGCTCCCATGCGCTCGGCGATGAGGCCCGCGGCCTCGGCAAACTCGCCGTCGCGCAGCTGGGACATGAACTGGTCGCGCTCGGCGGCCGGGAGCTCCAGCGTCGAGAAGCGGCGCAGCTCGTCGCCGTCGAGGCGCGTGAGCTCCATGTTCAGCTCGCTCGTGTTTTCCCCGCCGTACTCGTCGGCCCAGTGCTCGGGGATCACCCACTCCCCCGGCTCGGCGTTCTCGCCGGCCGCCGGCGCTGGCTCAGACATCTCAGCCCCCT
>JALAHE010000102.1 GCA_022712075.1 Galactobacter sp. | reverse complement strand
CCGGGCCCTGCAGGACTGAGGGAACACGCACGACGACGCCCTCCCGCACGCGTGCGGGAGGGCGTCGTCGTGCGTGTTCCCTCAGTCCTGCAGGGCCCGGAGGGCCAGGTGCACGGCGAGCCGCGTGTCCGGGTCGGCGAAGTCGAGCCCGAGGAGGTCCTTGATCCGCTCGATGCGCGTGCTCACGGTGTTGCGGTGGAACCCGAGGGCCTGGGCCGTTGCGGCCGTGGAGGACTCGTGATCGAGGTACGCGCCGAGCGTGGGCAGCAGGTCCCCACCCGCGTCGATGAGCGGCTGGAGCAGTGAGCGGGCGGCGGGGAGGAAGGTGTCGTTGCGCGTGCGGGAGAGGAGGAGCTGCTCGAGGCCGAGGGCGTCGATGCGCAGGAAGTAGCCGCCGCGCTCGCGGTGGGCCGCCACGCGCGCCGCCTCGCCGGCGGCGTCGAGGCTGGCCGCGAGTCCCTCGGCTCCCGGCTCCGGCGTGCCGACCCCCGTCGAGACGTTGAACGAGCGGCGGAGGCTGCGGTGCAACTCGCGCAGGGCCCCGGCGTGCCGCTCCACCTCGCGGCTGGAGGGCGGTTCGGGGAACGTCAGCCAGCCGATGACGCCGAGGCCAGCCGTGGTCACGTGGCTGTCGACGTCCCAGGTGCCCGTTTCACGCGAAACACTGCGCAATAGCTCGAGCGGCGTAAGCCGGCTGAGCCCCAGGATGCGGAAGCCCACGTGCACGCCGGAGGTGCGCCAACCGCGCTCGTGCATGCGCCGGCGCACATCCGAGTCTGGGCCGCCTGGCTGCTCGAGGAAGTCGCGGATCAGGCCGGAGTCGATCGAGGCGTTGTTGACGGAGGCGACCTCGTCGATGAGCAGCCGGGCCGCCACGGCCGGCATCGCCATCTCCGCCGCCACGGTGAGCGCCGAGAGCTGCGGCCCGGCCAGGCCGTGATCGAAGATGACGAGCCGCAGGCCCTCGCGGCTGGGGCTCTCCACGCGCACGGAGGCACCCGAGGCCCCGCCGGCGCCCGCGGCGTGGGCCCACGCGTCCGAGGCCAGCCGCGCGTGCAGCTCGGGGGAGAGGCTGCGCCCGGCCTCGAGGAGCACGCCCTCGCGGTCAACGAGCGCCACGCCGTGCCCCACGCTCGCTGCGAGGTGGCGCAACAGGTCCTGCACGTGATCCGCATGGTACTCGATGGACTGCGCCACGCGGCGCACGTAGCCGAGGGTCAGCGCGTCCTGGTTGCCCTGCAGCTCCCACGCGGCGCGGGCGAGCTCGAGCGGGTTGCCCGCGCCGAGCAGCAGGAGACCCAGCCGCCGGGCGACCGCCTGCGTGCCGGGGCCGAGGGCGAGCGGCTCCCTGAAGGCGACGGCGCGGTGGCCCCGCGCCTTGACCCGCCGCAAGAGGGCGTCGGCCTCCCACGGCTCGGCCGGGGCCGGCTGGGTGAAGACCACGAGGGAGCCAGGCGTGCCCGGGGCCTCACCCGCCGCGGCGAGCTCGGCGACGGAGGTGACCAGGGCGACGTCGTGCAGGGGCACGTCGGCGGGTTCCGGCCCGCCCTCCAGCGACAGGCGGCGCAGGCCGCCGTTGCTCGGATGGGCCATGAGGGCCCGCAGGCTCAGGGGGTGTTGCACGGCTCCTCCTTGGTCTCGAGGCCGCGCACGCCGTACGCGGCGGGGGTGACGTGGAGCAGACGGTGCGGGGACGCCGACCACCACGCAGGGGCGGGCAGGGCGAAGACCTCCACGCGCCTGGCAGGGTGAATCCCATGCACCTCGAGGATGTCGTTGCTGCTCGCGTCGAGGCAGACGATCACCTCCGGAGCGCTCGCCACGAGCTCGCCGTCACGCTGCACGGCGAGGAACTCGGTGTGCGAGACGAGCCGAAGGACGGCGCCGTCGTCGTCCACCATGAGCGCCGAGGAGGCGTACGGGTCCAGCGCGCCGGGCGTCACCGACTCGACGCGGCCGCCGCCGACGTGGCGCCCCCCGATGGCCGCGGCGACCGCCCGCGGCGCGCCGGACGGGTCGACCCCGCCCAGCTCCAGCGCGCGCTCGAGGCCGCCCGTGATGGCGTGCTCCGCCAGCTGGCCCACCGTGAAGCCGGCGATGAGCACCGGGCCCACGCCGCCCGCGCACACGACGGCGGCGCGCACGAGCGACTCGACGTCGGCCGAGCGGCTTGCCTCGATGACGCACACACCGCCCGCGCCCGTTGACACGCACGCCACGAGCCCGGGGACCTCGTCGACGAAGAGGGTCATCTGGTCGAAGCGGGGCAGCGCCCTGCCGGTGAGGTCGGCGTCGACGAGATCGAGGCCGGGGGCGAGCAGGAGCGGCGTCAGGCCGTTCATGCCCCCGCCCTCGATGGAGCAGACGGCACGTGCCCGGGTGCCGGTCCAGCGTTCGGCCGCCGCCAGGAGCGGGGCGAAGAGGGCGGCGTCGGGGAGGCGTTCGGTCATGAGGTAGGTGGACCCCGCGTAGCCGACGGCAACCGCTGGGGTGTCGGGGTCCAGCTCGTGGACGCCGTGGACCGTCAGAGGCCACGGCCGGCGCTGACCCAGGATCAGCTCGAGCGTCAGGGTGTTGCCGCCGCCACCCCCGCCCAACCACGAGAACCCCCGGGCCAGCACCGGAAGGTGCTCGGCTCCGAGGGTCCTCGTCATGCTGCGATTCTAGGCGGTGGCGCGGGAGTGCGCCGCCGATTCCACGGGGACAAAGGGCTCGCTCAACCCGAAGGCCGAGGGGCCGAACGTTGCGAGGGCCTCGGCGGTGCGCATGAGCTCGGGCGTGGAGATGCCGAGCACGCGCACGCGCTGGCCGTAGCGCAAGCCCTCCGTGGTGATCGGCTCCGCCGTCTCCGCGTCGACGACGCAGATGAGGTCGGGGACGATCGCCACGACGGCGCCGTCGCGGCGGGCCACGAGGTTCTCGTTCTGGAAGTCGATCTCCAGCCGCCCGCCCTCCGGCGCCTCGATGACGGCCCGGCCGCGGGCGAAGCCCTCCGTGGTGCGGCGTTCGACGTCCGCCACCTTGCCGCGGAAGAGCTCCCGCACGTGGCTGTAGAGCGTGGGGGCCAGGACCGTTGCGATGGCCTCGAAGGGATCCTCGTGGCGCTCGCGCGCCTCGCGGATCGCCCGCCCGAGCGAGAGCGCCATCGAGAGCGTGCGCGGCACCGCCGTGGCGCGCACCTGCTCGCCCGTCATGGCGTACTCGGCGATGTGCCCGACGCCGCCCAACCGGATCGTCACGCCGCGCGCGAGCCACTCCATCTGCCGGTTGTCGGCGCCCGTGTCGATGATGACCCGCTCGCCGCGTTCGCCGGCCAGGGCCAGCGGCGAGCCGTTGACGCCGTAGACGGCAAAGGTCTCCATCGAGAGCTCGGGGAACGCGCGGCCCATGCCGTCGGCGTCCACCACGGGCAGGCCCGTCTCCGCCGCCACGATGAGCGGGATCATCGAGTTGATCCCGCCGCACTCGATCGGCATGGTGGCCTGCGCCGTGCGGCCCAGGTGTTCCTCGAGCGTGCGCAGCGCCAGCGTGGGCTCCGTCCCGGCCGGGATCTTCTCCACCATGACGGTGGGGGCGCCCATCTGCGCCGTGGGAATCACGAGGGCATCCGCCGGGACGTCCTCAGGGTCCCACACCGTGATGGAGCGCTCGCCGAGGACCCGCTCCACGAGCTTCTGCCCGATGTAGGGGTCGCCGCCGCCGCCCGTGCCGAGCAGGGTGGCGCCGCGGGCCAAATCGGCGAGGTCCGCGGCGCGCAGCTCCCAGCTCACGCGTCCACCGCCGCCGGCTCGGGGTCGGTGCTCGAATCCCAGCGGTGCGAGGGCATCTCGTAGCCGAAGTAGCGCGGACCCACCATGGCCAGAGCCTCTGGGGTGTGCCAACGCGGGTCGGACGGCGCCGCGAGCACACGCACGCGCTGCCCGTAGCGCAGGGCCTCGGTGGTGATGGGCTCGCCCGAGTCGTGATCGACCACCATGATCAGGTCCGGCGCGGTGACCAGGACCTCGGTGTCGGTGCGGGCCACGAGGTGCTCGTTCTGGAAGTTCAGCTCGAGCGCGCCAGCGTCGGGGCCGCCGGCCTCGATGCGGGCGCGGCCGCGCGCAAAGCCGGCGGTGGTGCCGCGCTGCACGTCGACGACCTTGCCGCCGAATAGCTCGCGACCGCGCACGAGCTCCACGATCGCGGCGACGGGATCGCGCTTCTCTTCGCGGGCCGCGAGGATGGCCGTGCCGATGTTCCCGCAGTGGCTCAGGGAGTCTGGAACCAGGGCGGCCTTGGCCGTCGCGCCGTCCATGGGGAAGCCCGAGATCATGACGGAGCAGCCCATCTCCACGCAGGCCACGCGGGCGATCCGCTCGGTCCACGTGTTGTCGACGGTGTTCAGGACGGACACGTTCCCCTTCTCGTCGGCCAGGGCGAGGGGGGAAGCCGTGACGCCGTAGAGGGTGGGGAGCACCATCTGCAGCTCGGGGAACGCTCGGCCCATGCCGTCGGCATCGATGAGCGGCAGGCCGAGGGCGGCGGCCGCGGCGATGGGGATGGTGGAGTTCACGCCGCCGACCTCGGCGCAGGCCACGTGCGTGACGGGCTTGCCGAGGTACTCACCCACGGCGCGCACGGGCGCCATGACCTCCGTGAGGCTCGGCAACTTCTCCACCATGACGGTGGGGGCACCCATCATCGCCACGGTGAGCACGACGGCGTCGTCGGGCACCTCCTGCAGGCCCACCACGGCGACGGGGCCGTGCTCCGCGAGCGCCTGGCGCGCCAGGAGCGCGCCGATGTAGGGGTCGCCGCCGCCGCCCGTGCCGAGCAGCGCAGCGCCGCGGGCGATGTCCTCGACCCGCTCGGCATCAAGGATCCAGCTCATGCTCGCACCCCCGCGTTCATGTCGAGATCGCCGACGGCCTTCACGCGGATGCGCGTGGCGTTGCCGGGCAGATAGGGGATCGGCACCTCGTCGAAGTCGACGATCGAGACCGAATCCGGCGCCGCGCCGGCCGCGATCGCCTTGTTGACCGCCTCGGCGCGCACGTCGGCGATGGTCTCTTCGCGGCGGCCGGGCTCCACTGCGTAGACCTTGTCGATCTCGCCGCCCACTTGGGCGATCGAGGCGCCGATGGCGTTGGCCACGGCGTAGTTCTCCGGGCGGTGCACCGCGCCGAAGAGGGGGAGCTCGTCGGGGAGCAGGATGGACCCGCCGCCCACGGCCACGACCGGCAGCGGCTCGGGCGAGGTGCGCATGCGGGCCGCGGCCTCGGCGACGCGCTCGGCGATGCGGTCGAGCACGCGCTGTACGCGCGCCGGATCGAGGTGGGCCACCTTGCTGGGATCGCCCACATTCGCGCGGCCGGCGGCCACGGCGATGTCGGTGGCCGTCAGGGTGGAGCCGCCGAACACGAGCGCCTCGGTGCTCAGGCGGTAACCCACGGACTCTGGCCCCACCTCGGCGGTGTCGGGGTTCACGATGGACCCGCCGCCGATGCCGAGCGAGAGCACGTCGGGCATGCGGAAATTGGTGCGGATGCCGGCGACCTTGACCTCGTTGGCGGTCTCGCGGGGGAACCCGTTGATGAGCAGGCCAATGTCGGCCGTGGTGCCTCCTACGTCGATGACGGCGCACGTGGCCAGCCCGGAGGTCTGGGCGGCGCCGCGCATCGAGTTGGTCGGGCCGGAGGCGAAGGTGGCCACGGGATACTGGCGCACGTAGTCCTCGTCCATGAGCGTGCCGTCATTCTGGCTCAGGAAGATGGGGGCCTCGATGCCCTGGGCGCGGACCGCCGCGGTCAGGCCGTCGACGATCTCGCCGGCCAATACGCGCACCGCAGCGTTGATGATCGTGGCGATCTCGCGCTCCAGGATCCCGATGCGGCCGATCTCGTGCGAGAGCGAGATCGCGACGCCGTCCCCGAGCACCTCGGAGAGGATCTGGGCGGCCTGCACCTCGAGGTCGTGGTTGACGGGGCTGAAGACGGAGGAGACGGCGACGGAGCGGATGCCGTTGGCGGCCATATCGGCGGCGATGCCGCGCAGCTCCTCTGGGTCGAGCGGTGAGATGGGACGGCCGTCGAACTCGTAGCCGCCGTGCGCGAGGTAGCTCTTGGCGTGGATCGCCTCGAGCAGCGTCGCCGGCCAGTCGACGAGCGGCGGCAGCGCCGCGGTGGCCGGGAGGCCGAGGCGGACGGCGGCCGTGGGGGCCAGGCGCCTGGCCTCGACGAGGGCGTTGATGAAGTGCGTGGTGCCGATCATCACGGCGGAGATCTCGTGGCCCTCGAAGGAGTGGTCGCCGCGCAGTGCCTCGATGGCGGCCACGATGCCGCTGGTCACGTCGGAGCTGGTGGAGTTCTTCACGCCCGCGAGCGTGGTGCGCCCGTCCATGAGGACCGCGTCGGTATTGGTTCCGCCGACGTCGATGCCGATGTGCATGTGCTTCTTCTTTCGCTGAACTAAACGAGGAGGGGAGGAGGGGCGCTCAGTGAGCGGCGATCGGGGCCGTGGCGGTCGCGTCGGCGGTGGCCGCCTGCCCCACGCCGCGCACGAGGCCGAGCTTGCCTGCCAAGACGTACAGGAGCATGGAGAGCAGGAGGGACCACAGCGAGGGGATGCCCCACGTGACGACGTAGCCCACCACGGCCGAGATCAGCCAGATGACCAGCGTGGCCGGCACGACGCGTGGTGCAGTGGCAGGCAGGGCGCCGGAGGCGCGCGTAGCGTCGAGCTCGGGGCGCCAGCGCTTCACGATGAAGTACTCGGCGACCATGATGCCTGCGATGGGCGGGAAGGCCACGCTGAGGACCACGAGGAAGTCGGTGAACTTGCCGAGGATGCCGGCGGCAGCGAGGACCGAGCCGATCACGCCGAGGATGATCGTGAACTGCACGCGGTTGACGTGCTTGCGGAACGTCGTGGCGATGAAGTTCACCAGGCCGAGCGAGGAGGAGTAGAGGTTCCAGTCGTTGATCTTCAGGGTGCCGGTGATGACGATGATGAGGCCGACGAAGCCGACGGACGAGGTGACGATCGCGACGATGTCGCCGCTGCCAGCGGCGTGCGCCAGCAGGACTCCGGCCAGGCCGATGCCGAACTCGCCGAGGCTCACGCCGACCACGGTCTGCTTGACCACGTCGGCGCCCGAACGGTTGTAGCGGGTCATGTCGGCCGTGATGATCGCGCCGACGATGAGGCCGCCGGCCTCGATGCCGGTGCCCGCCCAGATGCTGTTGCGCGGGCCGGGGGCGGGGGAGGAGAGCAGCTCGGCGAAGGAATGCTTGCTGAGCTCGGAGATGACCGACCAGCCGACCAGGATCAGGAAGAGCGGGACGGTGACGTTGGCCAGCCACTGCATGCCCTTGAAGCCAAAGGCCACGATGGCCGTGACGAGCAGGCCGAAGAGGAGGCTCCAGAGCCAGACCGGCATGACGCCGGGCATCATGACGTCGAGGGACTGGGCCGAGATGGCCGACTGGATGCCGAACCAGCCGATGAGGCTGATGCCGACGGCCAGGCCGACGAGGGAGGCTCCGACCTCGCCGAAGCCGGTCCAGCGGGCCAGAAGGGCCGTGTTCAGGCCCTCGCGCTGGCCGATGATGCCCACGATGCACATGAGGACTTCGAGGATGATGGAGCCGAGCAGGAGGGCCAGGGCCGCCTGCCAGAAGGTCATGCCGAAGCCGAGGGTGGCTCCGAGGAGGAACTGCGAGAGCGCCGAGACCTGGCCGAAGCGCTGGACGGCGATGCCGAACCAGTGCTTCTGGTCGCGGGGCGCGACGCGGCTGAGGGCCGCATCATCAGCGTGAGCGAGCTGGGCCAAGGTGGCCTCCTGGGGGGATTCGGGGCGGCGGTGCCGCTGGAGCGAGATGACGCCCAGGCTAGGCAAGGTCCGCGCCGTCAAGAATGGGCAGATTGCTGAAGTTCTTGCAGGCTTTCGACTCTTTGCACACCAGTGGCCCGGGCTGCGAACCGGGAGCCCGGGCACCACTCAATTCACACAGCGTTTGCTTACCGTGGGCCGGGATGTTGCCGAACAGGTCCACGCTGGGGTCCGTCATCCGCGGGCCAGGCCCGCTCCCGCTTGAGAAGTGAAGGACACCGTCGTGAATAAGACTCTTGCCCGCACGCTCACGGTGGCCGCCGTGGCCGCCACCCTCGCCGGTGGCGCCGCCGCCGCGACCGCCGCGACCGGCACCCTGGCCGCCGCGCCCCAGCCCGCCACCACCAACGTTCAGCCGAGCACCAGCGACATCACGCAGCACGGCGGCGCCGCCCGCAACCACGGTGATCGCAGCAAGGAGATCCGTAAGGCGATCGACGGCAGTAAGGCCAAGAACGTCATCCTCATCATCGGCGACGGCATGGGCGACTCCGAGATCACCGTGGCCCGCAACTACCAGTACGGCGCGGCCGGCCGCTTCCCTGGGCTGGATGCCCTGCCGCTCACGGGTCAGTACACGACCTTCGCGCTGGACAAGGCCACGGGCAAGCCCGACTACGTGACGGACTCGGCGGCCTCCGGCTCCGGCTGGGCCACCGGCACCAAGACGTACAACAACGCCATCTCCGTGGACATCAACGGCAAGGCGCAGAAGACGCTGCTGGAGCTGGCCAAGGAGAAGGGCCTGCGCACCGGCAACGTCTCCACCGCCGAGCTGCAGGACGCGACCCCGGCCGTCCAGGCCTCCCACGTGACGGCCCGCTCCTGCTACGGCCCCGTCGAGACCTCGGCCAAGTGCCCCACGAACGCCCTGGAGAACGGCGGGCGCGGCTCCATCACCGAGCAGCTCATCAAGACGCGCGCCGACGTGACGCTGGGCGGCGGCGCCAAGAGCTTCTCCCAGGTCGCCACGGCCGGTAAGTACAAGGGCAAGACGCTCCTGGAGCAGGCCACCGCGGAGGGCTACCAGATCGTCACCGACCGCTCGCAGCTGAACCGCGTTTCCAAGGCCAATCAGTCAAAGCCCGTGCTTGGCCTCTTCTCCCAGGGCAACATGCCCGTTGACTGGCAGGGCCCCAAGGCCACCCGCACGGGCGGCAAGGAGCCGGCGGTGCGCTGCACCGACAACCCGGCGCTCACGAGCAAGACCCCGCGGCTCGAGGACATGACGAGCAAGGCCATTTCCCTCCTGAACAAGAAGCACAGCGAGCAGGGCTTCTTCCTGCAGGTGGAGTCGGCCTCCATCGACAAGGAAGACCACGCGGCGAACCCGTGCGGGCAGATCGGCGAGACGGTGCAGATCGACGAGGCCATCCAGGTGGCCCTCGACTTCGCTAAGAAGGACAAGAACACGCTCGTGGTCGTCACGGCCGATCACGCCCACTCCTCCCAGATCGTCTACCAGGGCGAGACCACGCTGGGCCTGACCCGCACGCTCACGACCAACGAGGGTGCGCCGCTCACGGTGGCCTACGGGACCGCGGACGAGGGCGGCTCGCAGATGCACACGGGCTCGCAGGTGCGCATCGCCGGCTACGGGCCGCAGGCCGCCAACGTGGTGGGCCTGAGCGATCAGACCGACCTCTTCTTCACGGTGCAGCGCGCGCTGGGGCTCGGGGCGGGCGGCGAGCTCCGATAGGCATCGACGCATGTCTCGCGTAGGCTAACGCCGTCATCTCTTCGACATCAGGAAAGTGGGGGACCTCCCTTGAAGAAGAACACCCTGTCCAAGATTGCCGGTGGCGTCGCCACCCTCGCCCTTGCAGCCACGCTGACCGCCTGTGGCGGCGGCAACAACCTGGCCGACGACAAGGGCACGTGCAAGGAATTCAAGGCTCAGGTGCAGTCCCTGGGCATTGATGACTTGAGCTCCATCAATTCCTTGACCGGCGATACCAGCAAGGCGAAGCAGGTCTTCGACAAGATGGTCGAGGTCGGCAAGAAGTCCACGTCTGAGGTTGGAAAGGCCTTCGTGACGATGGGTGAGGCGACGACCAAGACCCTGGCCCTCACGGAGAAGCTCAAGGCCGACCCGACGGACTCGGCGGTCATGGAGGAAATGAAGAACATCGATGCGACGGCCGTGACCGAGGCGTCGAACAAGATTCAGTCCGCCTGCTCCGGCATCTGATCCGCCCGTCCCCGAGGGGGTGGTTCCGCGTCCGCGGAGCCACCCCCTCGGTGCGTCTTAATACTCTTCTTGGGGGTCGAGATCTAGACGTGACACGCCAGGTGTTTCTGTGAGTTCCATCACAACGCGTATCCCAGTGCTCGCAAGGAAAACTGTGCGGAAGGTGTGCTCAGCCCGTGATTTTTAGATCACGGATTGATCACGGGTGGGGTAACGTTCTCGGAGTTCGTCCCCCGACGCCGCCGGAATCTCCCGAAGAGAGTCCTGCGAACGCGGTGCAAAAGGGGGTGTTCGTGCCGGTGAAGCTGCCGGCGCGGCAGACCTGAAACGGAGAACGCCCCCAATGCAGAACTCGTACAAGCTCATCAAGGCCGGTGCCGCCACCGCGGCCATCGCCGCCGTCGGTGTCGCAGGCCTGGCCACCGCGCCCGCCGCCTCCGCCGCGGTCAAGGTGACCAACAAGAGCTTCAAGACCTCGTACACCCCCACGATCACCCCCGTCGCCGAGCGCTCCGTCGCCAAGGGCAAGACGGTCACGATCAAGGCCGGCAAGGTCACCGCCGCCCGCGGCACCAAGATCATCAGCATCAAGGTCGGCGCCAAGCGCACCGGCGCCAAGTACGGCAAGGTCAAGACCTTCGGCACCTCCGCCAAGGTCTCCTCCGGCCGCTGGACCGCCAAGACCGTCGTCAAGTACACGATCAAGAGCAGCCCCAAGGTGGTCCGCACCGCCTTCCTGACCAACCAGTTCACGGTCTCGACGAAGGCTTCGCCCGCCGCGAAGATCTCCTCCTCGCGCGCCGCGATGTGGAACCGCGTCGCCAAGTGCGAGTCCGGCGGCAACTGGAAGATCAGCACGGGCAACGGCTACTACGGCGGCCTGCAGTTCAACCCCCGCACGTGGCGCTCCTTCGGCGGCGGCAAGTACGCCTCCTACGCGCACAAGGCCACCAAGGCCGAGCAGATCACCATCGCCGAGAAGGTGCTCAAGGGCCAGGGTCCGGGCGCCTGGGGCTCCTGCGGCCGCAAGGCCGGCCTGCACCGCTGATCCACGCAGGTCGCGTCAGGCCGCCGCTGGCGGCCGACCACAGCGTTCCTCCAAGGGGCGCCGCGCATCGCGCGGCGCCCCTTGGCGTTTCCGTCGCCAGGGTGGGCGCCCGCGCTGCCCGACGCCGCCCGCTCGCCCCGGTGGGCGGCGTCGAGTAGGGCGGTGAATGGTTTTCAGACGGCGTGTGGATTCGACATTCCAGGCCAAGCGGACTAACCTCAACACCTGTCTACGGCGCCGTAGCGCGTGCATCCGACCCGGATGCCCCCGGCGCCCGCCGCCCAGCCCGACCGCGAGAACGTCCCGCGGAGGGTGCCGCTCGATGCGGGGAAATGAGGGCGGAACGCGAGAATCGCGGCCGCACGACGCTCTGGGGAGCGCTGCGGTACATCCGGAAGGGAGCGCCGCTCGCGCGGCCCCACCATGGACGACAAGACACCCCTTTCCCCCGCCGCGGCCGCGGCCAGGGTCCGTTTCCTCCAGCGCCTGCGCCCCGCGCGCCGGCGGCTCACCGTTGACCACGTCAACGTGGTCGACCCCTCCATGCTCAAGAAGGCCATCGGCGGCACCGTGGTCGGCAACCTCATGGAGTGGTACGACGTCGGCGTGTACGGCTATCTCGCCGTCATCATCGGCAAGCTCTTCATGCCCAGCTCCGTTGACCCGGCGATCCAGACGCTCTTCAGCCTCGGCGTCTTTGCCGTGACCTTTGTGGCGCGCCCGCTCGGTGGCGTGGTCCTCGGCCAGCTCGGCGATCGCCTGGGCCGGCAGAGGATCCTCGTCTTCACGCTGCTCATGATGGCGCTGGCCACCTTCGGCATCGGCGTGCTGCCCGACTACTCGGTCTGGGGCGTCGCCGCACCCATCGCCTTGGTGCTGCTGAAGCTGATCCAGGGCTTCTCCACGGGCGGCGAGTACGCGGGGGCCACGACCTTCGTGACCGAGTACGCGCCGGATCGCCGGCGCGGTTTCTACGCCTCGCTCCTGGACATGGGCTCGTACTTCGGCTTCGCGATCGGCGCCGCCTTCGTCTCGATCCTGCAGCTCACGCTGAGCGAGGACGTCATGGAGGGCTTCGCCTGGCGCATCCCGTTCCTCGTGGCGCTGCCGCTTGGCGTCATCGCCCTCTGGTTCCGCTCCAGGATCGAGGACACCCCAGCCTTCAAGGAGGCCCAGGAGGCCGCTGCACGGGCCGGCGAGGAGGCCAAGGCCTCCCCGGACGCCCCGAAGGGCGTTCTCGCCCTGGTGCGCGCCTACTGGCGCGAGCTGCTCACGGCCTTCGTGCTCGTCTCCGCCGCCAACACCGTGGGCTACGCCCTGACGAGCTACATGCCGACGTACCTGACCGAGACCCTGCACTACGACCCGGTGCACGGCAACCTGCTCACGCTTCCGGTGCTGGTGATCATGTCGCTGTGCATCCCGCTCACCGGCATGCTCTCCGACAAGGTCGGGCGCAAGCGCGTGCTCTACATCGGCTCGATCTCGGCGATCGTCCTGGCCGTCCCGGCGTTCCTGCTCATGGCACACGGCGAGATCTGGTCCACCCTGGCCGGGCTGTTTGTCCTCGCCTTCCCCGTGACCTTCTACGTGGCAAACCTCGCCTCCTCGCTGCCGGCGCTCTTCCCGACCTCGTCGCGCTACGGCGGCATGGGCATCTCGTACAACATCGCCGTGGCGATCTTCGGCGGCTTCGCGCCCTTCATCATGCAGGCGCTCGTGACGCTCACCGGCTCCTCGCTCGCCCCCGCCTTCTGGGTCATGGGCACCTCGGTGGCCGGCGTGGTGGCCGTGATCTTCCTCAAGGAATCCGCGCGCCGACCGCTGCCGGGTTCCCTGCCCTCGGTGGCCTCCGAGGAGGAGGCGATCGAGTTGGTCGCGACGCAGGAGGAGAACCCGGACCTGGACGTCGCCGAGCTCTTCGAGGAGGTCCCGGCGCTCCGGGAGCGCTGAGGCCAGATGCCCGACGGCGGGGGGGAGCGCCAGGCGGGCGCGGCCGGACCCGGGGCGGCCGGGATCCGGCACGACGGCGCGGGGCCGGGTACCCAGCGCGGCACCAGCGCCGCCGGTTAGGCTTGCCGCGGGGAGAGACGGCGGGGGAATGAGAGCCCGCCGGACGCGGTTGGACCGGAGACGCGGGGCGTGCCCCGCGCCCCGCGACGAACAGGAGAGCCGTGCGTCCGTACATGGACAAGGTGTTGCCGCAGGCCTGGAAGGCCGCCCAGGAGTACTCGGCGGCGGTCGCGGAGCAGGCAAGGGAACAGGGCCTGAGCGGCGAGGACGTCGAGCTCATCAAGGTCCGCGCAAGCCAGCTCAACGGCTGCGCCTTCTGCCTCGATCTGCACTCCCGCGAGGCCCGCTCCGTCGGCGTCCCCCAGCAGAAGCTTGACCTGCTCCCGGCCTGGCGGGAATCCTCCCTCTACTCGGAGCGCGAGCGCGCGCTCCTGGCGGTCGTCGAGGCCGCCACGCGGCTCCCCGTGAGCGAGGAGAGCGCGGCGGACCTGGCGGGCGCCCGTGCCGAGCTCGGCGAAGAGGCCTACGTGGCGGCCGAATGGGTCTCCGCCACGATCAACCTCTTCAACCGCATCTCCATCTTGAGCGAACACCCGGTGCGCCCGCGCGGCGCCGACGGAAGGATCCTCCGTGAGCAATCTTGAGGCCAGTCCCGAGTGGGACACGCTGGACGCCGGCCAAGCCTGCACCGCGGTGGAGGTGCTCGAGCCGCGCGCCGTCCCGCTCGGCGGCATCCGCGCCATGACCGTGTACCGCACGCTTCCGCAGCGCCAGCGCTCGCTCATCGGCGCGTGGTGCTTCCTTGACCACTACGGGCCCGATGACGTCGCCGTCACGGGCGGCATGTCCGTCCCGCGCCACCCCCACACGGGGCTCGCCACCGTCTCGTGGCTCTTCAGCGGCGAGATCAACCACCTGGACTCGGCCGACAACGCCGCCGCCGTGCTGCCCGGCCAGCTCAACCTCATGCTGGCCGGCGCCGGCATCACCCACCAGGAGCTCGGCACGGACGCCACCACGGTGCTGCACGGCGTCCAGCTCTGGTACGCCCTGCCGGACGCCGAGCGCTTCGGGGAGCACGACTTTGTCCACTACGAGCCGGAGGCCGTGCGCGGCGCCGGCTGGGAGGCCCGCGTCTTCATCGGCGAGGCCCTCGGCTCCTCCTCCCCGGTGCGCACGCGCACGCCGGACCTCCTGGGCGCCGAGATCCTCCTGAGCGCCGGCACGCGCCTCGAGGTGCCGGTGCGCCGGGACTTCGAGCTGGGTGCGCTCGCCGAGAACGGCCCGGTCACCGTCAACGGGACGGCCGCCGCCCACCGCGAGCTCGTCTATTCGCCTCCGGGCGCCGACACCCTCGTGCTCGAGGCCGGCCCACAGGACGTGCGCGTCATCCTCCTGGGCGGCGTGCCGCTCGGGGAGCAGATCATCATGTGGTGGAACTTCATTGGGCGCACCCACGAGGAGATCGAGGAGTTCCGCCGCCGCTACCAGGCCGAGCTCGGCTTCGAGCCGGCCGATCCGCGCGATGCTGGCAAGCCCGAGCTGTTCGGGCCCTGGCCAGCGG